>NZ_JBAVFI010000500.1:0-1634 GCF_049588175.1 Mesobacillus sp. | reverse complement strand
TTCATAGGCAGTCGTCATATAACCGCGGATGACCCTTGCCAGTCCTGTCATATTTTCAGAGCCGATTGGGTTGCGCTTATGAGGCATTGCAGATGAGCCCTTTTGACCCTTAGCAAAAAACTCCTCCACTTCCCTAGTTTCGCTCTTTTGCAGGCCGCGAATCTCAACCGCGAACTTTTCAATCGAAGTTGCGATCAATGCCAGTGATGACATATAAAATGCATGGCGGTCACGCTGCAGTGTCTGCGTCGAAATTGGCGCTGGCTGAAGGCCAAGCTTTTCACAAACGTAAGACTCCACAAACGGATCAATGTTCGCATACGTTCCAACTGCTCCGGAAATCTTGCCAAACTCCACATCAGAAGCTGCCATTTTAAAACGCTCAAGGTTGCGCTTCATTTCCTCCAGCCAAAGAGCCAGCTTCAGGCCAAATGTCGTCGGTTCAGCATGAACACCGTGAGTACGGCCCATCATGACCGTGTACTTATGTTCCTTTGCCTTGTTCGTCAGGATTTCGATGAAGTTCTCTAGATCCTTTTGTAAAATTTGATTCGCCTGCTTAAGGACATACGATAACGCTGTATCAACAACATCAGTTGAAGTCAGTCCGTAGTGAACCCATTTTCGTTCTTCGCCAAGCGTTTCCGATACCGCCCTTGTGAATGCCACGACATCATGGCGCGTTTCTTCCTCGATCTCTTTGATCCTGTCGATATCGAATGACGCTTTTTCACGGATTTTCTGAACGTCTTCCTTAGGAATATCTCCAATCTCAGACCAAGCTTCACACGCGAGGATTTCAACCTCCAGCCATGCATTAAAACGGTTCTCCTCAGTCCAAATTGCTCCCATTTCAGGTCTTGTATAACGATCTATCATCTCTTATGTCCTCCGATCATTTCTATCGCGCCTTCCCAGATGCCGCTTTGCTCAGCCTCTTCCAGCGCTTCCTCTACTGTTTCTCGTAAAAGGGTCACATGCCCCATTTTTCGTTTATGCTTTGCTTCCTTCTTGCCGTATAAGTGGATTTTCCAATCCTGAAGCTCAGGAATTCTCTCTAATAAGGGCTGCTGATGTTCCCCAAGGATATTTACCATGACAGCCGGTTTCAGCAAATTGGTGCTGCCGAGCGGCCAGCCGCAAACCGATCTGACATGCTGCTCGAATTGCGAGGTTTCACACGCCTCAATACTGTAATGCCCAGAGTTATGCGGCCTTGGCGCGAGTTCATTTATGTAAATCTCATCATTCTGTGTCAAAAACATCTCTACTGCAAGTGTCCCAGTCAAATCAAGGGCCGATGCAATTTGTTTTGCCGCCTCAATCGCCTTATCCTCAGCCAGCTTGCTGATTCGAGCCGGCACGATTGTCTGGTGAAGGATATTGTCTTTATGGATGTTTTCCGCTACTGGAAAAACTACTGTCTCTCCTGCAGTGCTGCGAGTTATGATCACCGAAATCTCTTTTTCAAAAGAAATCCATTTTTCCAGAACACAAGGTCCCTGGCTGACAAGTGTTTCAGCGATGGCGATATCCTCAGCCGCTCTGATTACAAGCTGTCCCTTGCCGTCATAACCCCCCCTTGCTGTTTTAAGGACTGCCGGCATACCGAGTTTTCCGATCCCTGCTGCTAC
>NZ_JBAVFI010000499.1:0-5498 GCF_049588175.1 Mesobacillus sp. | reverse complement strand
GCCCCATTTGCCCCATTTGCTGTGTGTCAGTGTATCCACCTTGCCCTTGGGAATCAGACGCTACATATGGATTGTACGTTTGCGGATAGGTTCTGTAATTATAATATGGATAATTGAATTGCGTCATTATTTTTCCTCCTTGAACATTTTTATTGATTGCCTTTCATTTCACCTTTATATGTAGACTGGTGAAATTGTCCTTTTACAGGATGGGTGTACAAGTAAAATGAATCCTCACTATTTCATTCATATGAGGGAAGCTTGATTTTATGACAGAAAAAATGAAGGGAGAAAAGAGCATAAAAAAACCCCGGACATTTAGTCCGAGGTTTTAAAAGGATTGATTAATTCACATGTAAAAATGCTGCTACGCGGTCTTCTTCAAGCAGGTTTCCAACGAAAAAAGCACCAAATTCGCCGTAGCGTGCGCTTACTTCGTCGAAACGCATTTCGTAAATAAGCTTCTTGAATTGAAGAACTTCATCTGCAAACAGAGTAACGCCCCACTCATAGTCATCAAATCCTACAGATCCTGTGATGATCTGCTTTACTTTTCCAGCATACTGGCGGCCAATCATGCCATGGCTGCGCATCATGTTGCGGCGGTCTTCCATCGGAAGCATGTACCAGTTGTCATTGCCCTGGCGGCGCTTATCCATTGGATAGAAGCAAACATGCTTCGCTTTTGGTAGCTCAGGATATAGACGCGCAAGGATTTGCGGGTTCTGGTATGGGTCTTCGCCAGCAGGCAAGTAGTTGCTCAGCTCGACAACAGAAACGTAAGAATGTGCAGGAATCGTGAATTCAGCAAGCTTTGTTTTGTTGAATTCCGTTTCGATTTCGTTCAACTCTTCCATTGTAGGGCGGAGGATCATCATCATGAAATCTGCTTTTTGGCCAACGATTGTATATAGAGCGTGGCTGCCATTTTTCTCGCTTTGTGTACCGTTCCATTTTTCTACCAGGCCAAGGAATTCATGGATTGCTGCTTGGCGCTCATCGCTAGAAAGCATCTTCCAGGTAGTCCAATCTACAGTACGGAAATCATGCAGGCAATACCAGCCATCAAGTGTCTGTGCTGCTTCACTCATTTATATCACTCCTAAATATCATAAATATACCATTATCATATCATAGTTTCTCCATACGTCATGCTTATAAAACCATTGATTGTTTATAGAGAGTATAAAAAGGATATTTTGTTAAGGATTGCAAATAGTAATAAAGGTGCAAGCGCCTGCTTTTTTACCAAAGGTTTGAAGGGCGGGTGAACATACTTGAATATTTACAATAAAAAGACTTCTGGCTGGAAACGGTAACATTCTTGAATTTTGAAACACGTAAAGTATTCTAGAAGTATAGATAAAAGGAGGAGTTAGCATGAGTGATTTATTTGAAGGCTTAAAAGCCAAGTTAAGCGGACAAAATTTACGGATTGTTTTTCCGGAAGGCCTCGATGAGCGGATTTTAGCAGCAGCTGGCCGATTGGCTGCAGACGGTGTATTAACACCTATTTTAGTAGGGAATATTGAACAAATTCAGACAAAGGCGAACGACATGGACGTTTCCCTTGATGCGATTGAAATCTATGATCCAACAAATTTCGCGATGATGGACGAGCTTGTTGCGGCATTTGTTGAAAGACGTAAAGGCAAAGCAACGGAAGAGCAGGCACGCCAGATTCTGCTTGATGAAAATTACTTTGGCACGATGCTGGTATTTGCTAATAAAGCAGACGGCCTTGTGAGCGGCGCAGCGCACTCAACTGCGGATACAGTAAGACCGGCATTGCAAATCATCAAAACAAAAGAGGGCGTCCGCAAGACATCTGGCGTCTTCATCATGGTACGTGAAGATGAGAAATATGTATTTGCTGACTGTGCGATTAACATTGCACCCGACAGCCAGGACCTAGCTGAAATCGCGATCGAAAGTGCGAAGACTGCTAGAATGTTCGACGTTGAGCCAAGAGTGGCAATGCTAAGCTTCTCTACTAAAGGGTCTGCGGTTTCTCCTGAAACGGAAAAAGTATCTAAGGCAGTCGAAGAAGCTAAGCTACGCGATCCGTTGTTGATTGTGGATGGAGAATTCCAATTCGACGCAGCTTTCGTTCCATCAGTTGCAGCAAAGAAAGCACCAAATTCCCCGCTCCAGGGTGATGCGAATGTATTCGTGTTCCCAAGCCTTGAAGCAGGAAATATCGGCTATAAAATCGCCCAGCGTTTGGGTGGTTTTGAAGCAGTCGGCCCGATTTTACAAGGCTTGAACCGCCCTGTAAACGACCTGTCACGCGGCTGCAGCGAGGAAGATGTATACAAGCTTGCATTGATTACAGCAGCGCAGGCGCTTGTGAAGTAAGGTATATAAGCAATTCCAGCCGGTCGATTTTGTCGATCGGCTTTTTGTTTTTGGAAATAACAAATAAGTTGAATTTTAAAGCGTGAGGACTTGTCTGAAAGGTGCCGAATGGGAGAAAAAGATACCGACAGGGAGAAAAATGACTTCAAAGGGGAGAAAAAAGAAATCAACGGAGAAAAAACTGAAATCAACGGGGAAAAAACTAATTTCAACGAGGAGAAAAAATCAAACTAGGCAGATTACCTTCCGAGGATGAAGAGAATACTCCGTGATATGCTATAATATCAACTGAATTATAACGAATGAATCGAAAAGTGTTTTTGAAAAGGGGAATTCACATGGATGAGGCTCTCAATTTATTGCGTCAGGACAAGTGGAGATTGATTGACCAGTCGGCGCTGGGTGCGCACTTTCATGCCCTCCAGTCGTTCGGGACGGATGATACATTATGCGAATCGGTTGGTACTGGACAGTCGCCTGCAACTGCTCGTGCCTGGGTGCACCATAATACGGTTGTCCTTGGCATTCAGGATACCAGGCTGCCGCATCTTCAGGCTGGACTGGATTTCCTCGAGGAGCAAGGCTATCAATATATCGTCCGCAATTCCGGCGGTCTTGCCGTCGTGCTCGACGAAGGAGTTCTTAACCTTTCGCTTATTTTACCTGAGAGGGAAAAGGGAATAGATATCAACCGCGGCTACGATGCCATGTGGTTTTTAATAAAAGAAATGTTTGCAGATTTTAATAAAGAGATCGAAGCGAAGGAGATTTCGGCTTCGTATTGTCCGGGAAGCTATGATTTAAGCATTGGTGACAAGAAATTTGCCGGAATCTCACAGCGCCGCCTGAAAAAAGGGGTAGCTGTCCAAATCTATCTTTGTGTGAATGGAAGCGGCAGCGTACGGGCGGAATTGATTAGGGAGTTTTACTCTCGAGCGAAAAAAGGAGAAAGTACGAAATTCAGCTATCCAGAGATCCAGCCTGAGGTGATGGCCTCGCTTTCCGAACTTTTAGGAGTCGAGATGACGGTTCAGGAAGTCATGTTACGATTTTTAAAATTCCTGAACGCAAACAGCGACGAGCTGACATCCGGATATCTTAACGGTATGGAGATTGAATTATTTGACCACTATTACAACCGGATTATTGAACGGAATGAAAAGTTTCTTGAGCAGCAGGGATAATAGAAAAGCAGAACTTCTGAAATCAGTCCGTTAAATAGGATTTCAATAAACTAATAGGATTCACGCCTCCAAATAGAATTCGAGCCGCTAAATAATAAAGAAAGCCGGAAACCATATTGTTCCGGCTTTTCTTAAGTTTCTTAAGAGGGGGCTGCTGCTATTATCTCCGTCTCCAGCCAATCATCTATCTATTTAGTAATTAGGAAAACTAGGTTATTCTGCTACTTTTTCCAGATTGCCGTTGCGGTCCATCTTGAACTTTGTTGCTGGGCGTTCTTCTTCTTCAAACAGGGCAAGCTTGCGGGCGCGATTCATGATTTTCATGAGTGTTTCGTAATCTTCCTGCATCGTATTCGTATTTTTCTCGAGTCTATTTATTTTTTCCTGCAGTTCCTCGTTCTGCTTCCTTAAACTATTGATTTCGCGCTTTAATCTTTCATTCTCACTCTTATAAATATCTACTTGAAGCGTTGATCCATTCAAGCTTTGCAGATAGGCAATGACATGGCCCATCGTCAAGCCAGTTGACGGAACCGTATGCCTTACAGGAGTGGCCTGAACTCTTAGAGCAGGGGCAGATGCAACTGGCACCTCAGCCATTTCAGCTGCTTCCACAGAGAAATCATGTTTCTCTTGTTTTCCATTCATTAAATCTTGCATTTCGGCCATAAGTGCCGCTTCAATTTGATTGTCATCCTGGTCAAGCATGGAAAGGTCAAAGGTAATCTGGGAATCATTTGTTTCCACTTCTGCCAACGAAGCTGTCAAACTTTCACCCATCACTGGTACTGGCGGTGCATAAAGTAATTTCTTTTTGCCGCCTTGATCTTTTCCTAGGATTCTCTGTCTCTGTTTCCGCTGTTTTTTTGCAAGCTGTAATGCTTTTTCGTAATTGTGCCTAACAACTGCGTTCCATCTGAAACCGCAGGCGGCAGAAGTGCGGTCAAGCTTGTCGCCCACCTCTTCAAATGCATTCAATTGTGTGCTGCCTTCTCTTACATGGCGCAGCACGGTTTCCGCTAGCAATAAATCATTTTCATCTGTCCAGGCATCCTGGCGTACTTTCATTTTTCTTCAACTCCCTTTTACATTGGTTGACTATTGAAACTTATACTTCAATCATGTCCTGGAATTGGAAAGCTTATACATTGAAAAATGGAAGGATAGTAGATTTTTCGTATAAATACGTGTTTTTTATAAAGATAGATAAGGAAGAGGACCGTCGCGCCGGCTTGCAATCGAATGAAATAAGTTGTAAAATACCCTTTAGTCTAAAAGTGTTGTCAACATTTGTTGTTGATATAAGAAAGGGTTGTCCTAAATGGCAAACGAATTTCGTGTTTGCGACGATTGTCAGGCCGTAAACCTTAAAACATTGATTCCGAAGCTTAAGCAGCTTGATCCCGAAGCGAAAATGGAGATTGGATGCCAGTCCTATTGCGGACCCGGCAGAAAGAAAACTTTTGCTTTCGTCAACAACCGGCCAGTCGCTGCTCTGTCTGAAGAAGAACTAATGGAAAAAGTCGAGAAAAAACTGAAATAACCTGATCAGCTATAATCCGCTTCAGGTTCTTTGTTTTTTAAAATCTTTCATACAAATCACCTTTAAACAAAAGTTTAGAGGTGATTTTTTTTCTCTTTAAACTTGCAAACTACAATATTTTTCTTTTGTCTGTGTTAAAGATTTTTAGCAACTGTTGATTGGAGATGACTTGCTGTAATCAACAGATGCCCTAATAGAGGAGTGGCGAGAGGTCGTAATAGAGGTTCTAACGACCATTCAAGAGAAGAAAACACAATCCAATGGTCATAATAGAGGTTCTAACGACCATTCGAGAGAAGAAAACGAAAACGAATGGTCATAATAGAGGTTCTAACGACCATTCGAGAGAAGAACACGGGAACGAATGGGCATAATAAAGGTTCTAAAGACCATTCGAGAGAAGAAAACCGAAG
>NZ_JBAVFI010000498.1:0-11073 GCF_049588175.1 Mesobacillus sp. | reverse complement strand
ACCTTCTTTTGTAAATGAATAATTAACGATCGCTGTGAATGTCAGCTTTGGTGCTAATGCATCAAACCCAGCAAGGAAGGATTGAGGAGAACTAGGTACTATAAATCCTAGTGTAGCCATCGGTGGTTTTACAGGTGAAGGGATATTTATATTTTGGCCAATGTACATCCGGTACGGATCAAGACCAGGATTCGCATTCATAATGCTATTTACCGTTGTACTGAATTGAATGGATAGCTTCCATAATGTATCACCAGATTTGATTTTATAAAATCGGGTAATCGGCTGGAGATCTGGAATGTACAAGGCTAGACCAGGAACAATTACATTAGCGGAAGGCAGCCCGTTCACATTTACGATGCTTTGGATTGTTACACCATAGGTTTTAGCGATGGACCAAAGATTTTCTCCTGCTTTTACTACGTGGACAGCCATTTGATCACCCCTTCTTAACGGTCTCTACAACCATCATATGGTGACCAAGATTGTTCTTATTACAAATTTGGCGTGGCACTTATCATATACTTTTAATCTATCTTATCTAAGGGAAAATTTGTTGGATGTACCAATTTCTTTAGACTCAACTGAGTGCTTGCACTCATCTCAAAAAGACAAAAAAGAAGCAGGGTTCCTTACATACAAGAACCCTGCTTATCGTTCATTATCTCCATCGATCGCGTCCATCCGAACGATTCCGTAACCTTGCAGAATGGCAGGCGTCGCATATCTGATAAGGAGATTCTACATGGATTCCCTTACCACAATGCCTGCATTTCTTTTTATAGTTTCTGACTTCTGACTTTAAAAATTCGTGGACATCATCACTTAGCCCAGTGCGAAGTCTTTCCCAGTACACAGCTTCCGTTCTGCGGCCAAGTTTATATAAAAATAATAGATGAAGCCCGATCGCTTTATAGGAAAGCTCAAGTTCCTCAAGACTTGTTGTTTTAATAACGGGTTCTGGAAGCTCTGTCCCAGCGACGATTGCCTTGATTGTTTCCAGCCATTGCTCAATGAGGGCCGGCTCCTTTGATGAGAAGGGCAAGTGCAGGAAACCATACAAATCCATCATCGGCAGTCTTGCTTCAATTTCTGTGTCTCTGACAAACTCAAACAGTTCCCGTTCTTCTGAAAGAGAAGCTTTTTTTGTTCCCTTTGGACTTTCGAATTGATCCCATAGCTCAAAGAAAACAGCAAGAGAGCGGTAATATTTTTGGAACCTTTCAAAGATGCCTGATGTCGGTGCTATCGAAAATATCGCAACAGGTTCATCCTCTTTTTCAAGAAGTTTGGACATTATATTAATATCAGAGGTGAATGCGACTTTTCCAACATTATAGATTCCTTTTCTGCCAGCCCGGCCTGCAATTTGCTTCACTTCCTGTGAGGTAAGCCGCCTTCTCCTTGTTCCATCAAATTTCTCATTTTCTAAAAAAACGATTCTCCTGATTGGCAAGTTGAGTCCCATTCCAATTGCATCTGTGGCAACTACTACTGTCGTTTCGCCTTTTATGAAACGCTCCATTTGTTTTTTTCTCGTCTCTGGTGGCATGCTGCCATAAATCATGCTTACCTGTCGACCACTATTCTGCAATTTAGAAGCATTCTCAAGCACTTGTCTCCGTGAAAAACATACTAGCGCATCACCTTTTTCCGTATTGTTCAGGCTGAACTCCTTGTTCTCCACCTGAAGGGGAATGTCACGTGTATATTCATAAATTTCCATTAAATTATCTTCAAGAAGCTCCATCATAATGCTTTTAATATTCATGCTGCCGATGATATGAACTTCTTCCGCATTGGCTTTAGTAATCGCTTTATACCAGGAAAATCCACGGTCCTTATCGGCAATCATCTGAGATTCATCGATCACCACCACATGATAAAAATCCTTCTCGTGAAACATTTCAACTGTACAGGAAATATGGGCTGCTCCTTCTACAGGCTTCTCTTCTTCCCCTGTTTTCAGAGAGCACGGAACTCCTTCCATGTTCAACTTTTCATAAACCTCAAGAGCCAGAAGCCTAAGCGGCGCTAAATATAACCCGCTTTTTGCTTCCTTCATCCTTTCGAGAGCGTGGTGGGTCTTTCCTGTGTTGGTTTCTCCGATATGAAGGATATACCGAACATTTCTCCGAAGTGAAGGATTGTATTCCCGGCCGAAGATATCTTCAAGCATTCTGGCCTCTTCTTCTTTTTGCCGCTTGAGTTCAGCCTCTTCTTCTGCCTTCCTGCGTTCCCTATCCTCAAGGTCCGATTCATAAATCTCACGATGGATCCGTTCATCAAAAGGAGTTTCTGCTAAACCAAAAAGATCACTAATGTATTCCTCTTGCAGTTTATAAAGATAGCCATCTGTATATGCAAGCAAAATATCCTGGATGACCCTTTTTAACTCTGCCTTTGAAAGCTTATCTTCTAACGTTTTCTCATAATCACTAATTATAGCCAGTGGGAGACTTTGCAGTACTAATTCAGACCCAATATCCTCAAAATACTTTATTACCTCTTTTTCAAAGTAATATTGATACGTCTCATATTCAAAATAATGTCTTCCCCAATGGGTGGTCTGATGAACTTCGCCCGTTAATTCATCAAAGAAATCTGCTAAAGTACTGTAATCGTCCTGATGAAAAGATCCCACTTCTGTCAATTTCTCTTCAAGCATGAATGTATCGATATCCTTGTATTTAGGATTTTCTTTGAAAATATTGACTAAATCTTTTGCAATATAGTACCTGATCATTAAATATGAGATTTCCTGAGAATTTTCCAGTATTTCTTGGGCATTGTCACTAATTTTCTCGCGGATACGTGCTTTCTCTTCCAGGAGCCGTTCTTCTGCTTCTTTTTTCAAGAATTTTTTTCTAGCTTTTTCGTGCAATTGGTCCCATGTTTGACTGTCAAATGCTGACTCAATCCAGGCAAGAACATTAAATGGTTTGTAGTCTCTCATTTCATTTCTGAAAAGCTTATTGATCAGCTTGCGGTCAATACCCTCGACAACAAACCCTCTCTCACTTAATAAGGCTTTCTTATCGCGCTTCGAGAAGTCATTTGTTGATTTAGTAAGCCAGACATTCAGCCAAATTTGGCTGATATAAGTCTTTCTTTTCTCCAAATACTCACTAAATGATGGAGGAAATTCATGCTCACCAAGAAATTTCTCAAGATCTTCCTTTACTTTGTTTTTTGTATGTTCAACTGACTGCTGAAAAATAGTATCGATTTGGTTCATATGTAAGCCCCTTGATTGGATGGAATTGATAAATGGCTGTTTGCGCATTCTGACATCTTGCTGCATTTTAATTGGTTTATTGGAAAGGAAAATCAAAGTATCATGCTAAAAAAATCATGAAAACATCAATTGCTTTTTGGTGCAATACAACAAAATTTACAAAAAGATCCCTAAAAATAGAGGCCGCACAAATTATTGTGCGAGCCCCTTGATTACCTTTATTCACAGAGATAAAGGACATGCTTAAATAATTATGCTTATGCGTTCTTTACTTTCAACATTTTTACGACCCGATTCAATACTTTCTTATCCTCTTTCGTTACACTCTTCGGCTTGATCGGTGAAACAGGCTTAATTTTTTCAGTATTCTCCGAGCAAAGAATTTCAAGATAAAATGCTGTGCTTTCACGATTTCCATTTAAATATCCCTTGAGGATTTTCATTTTATCCGAAGTTCCAGTAAAATCACTTTTGTAATCCCATTCGATTTCATTTTCATATTTAGAATCCATTCTTTCCTTTAACGCTAGTGCTTCTGAAACAGCATCCTGCGGCGTTGTGAAATATGACTGGGTTCTCCTTAATCCCTTTTTCGTACTGCCATCGCCCGCTTTTGCCTGATAAAGTTTAACGATCATTTTCCTCATCCTTTCTGGTTTGGGTCTCACGCCTTCTCATGGTTAGTCGTAACACCAGAAGACCTAAGGATTTCATTCATATACCTAGTATACCCTGTTTTCCATCGTTTACCTATTAATAAGGTGATTAGTTTAATTTCAGCCGTTTCTTAAAGCTTTTTCCTAGAGCAATACCCTTTTTTCTCCACCAAATAATTTATGCTGCTTGACTTTTACTTATGACATTTTTCTGTCCATGCGTTTTTTTGAAAAAAACTGGCGCTTGAGCTTTGTCGTAACTCTATCACGCCGAAAATGAGTGCCTGGACCAGCATTCAAGCGACTCTAATCCATTACAATGAAAGGGTGTCCCAAGATATTTTTTGGGACACCCTTATTTTTATGAAACAGGATAAGTGAACTATGCTTCTAAAAGAAACGCTATTCACTGGTTTTATTTTGATGCTACTGCAACCTTCTCATCGCTTTGCTCATGACGGATGGTAGCTTGTGCTGCTGCTAGACGGGCTAGCGGCACACGATATGGTGAACAGCTTACATAGTCTAGTCCAGCATTATAACAAAATTCAATCGAGCTCTTTTCGCCGCCATGCTCACCACAGATTCCTGTCTTAAGGCCTGGTTTGGTTTTTCGGCCAAGGTTTACCCCGGTTTCAACTAATTTGCCGACTCCTTCACGATCAAGCACCGCAAATGGATTTTCTGGCAGGACTTTTTGTTCAATATATGCCTGCAAGAATTTTCCTTCCGCATCATCACGGCTATATCCAAATGTTGTTTGTGTTAGATCATTTGTACCAAAGGAGAAGAAATCCGCTTCTTCAGCGATTTGGTCTGCAGTCAAAGCAGCACGCGGAATTTCAATCATCGTACCTACTGTATATTCAAAATCCTTGCCTGTTTCTTCCTTAATCTTTTGAGCTGCCGCATTCACCAGCTCACGCATTTCCTTCAGCTCATTCACATGGCCTACAAGTGGGATCATGATTTCTGGCTGTACTTCAATGCCTTTATCAGCTAACTTCACCACTGCATAAAAGATTGCCCTTGCTTGCATTTCATAGATTTCCGGATGGATCATGCCTAGTCGGCAGCCACGGTGGCCAAGCATCGGATTGAATTCATCTAATTGGCGGACTTTCTTTAATAATGCTTCCTTTTCCTTCAGCTCTTTACACTTCGGATCAAGGATTTGCAGCCTTGTAATCTCCACAAGAAGTTCTTCTTTATCAGGTAAAAACTCGTGAAGAGGCGGATCTAGTAAACGAATTGTAACAGGAAGACCTTGCATAACTTCAAGGATTCCTTCAAAATCGCCCTGCTGCATCGGCAGGAGCTCATCCAAAGCTTTAGTACGCTCATCATAGTTTTCGGCTAGGATCATTTTCTGAACAATCGGTACCCTTGACGCATCCATGAACATATGTTCAGTACGGCATAGCCCAATGCCTCCTGCTCCGAACTCTAGAGCCTTTGCTGCGTCTTCTGGGTTATCCGCATTTGCGCGAACACCAATCTTGCGCTCTTCATCTGCCCATGAAAGCAGAAGCTGGAACTCATCTGAAAGCTCAGGATCAATCATCGGAATTTCTCCAAGCATGATTTCACCTGTACCGCCATCAATCGTAATGATGTCTCCGTGGTTAACTACCACTTCGCCAACGCGGAACTGCTTCTCATGAAGGTCAATCTTCATCGCCTCACATCCGCAAATACACGCCTTCCCCATACCGCGCGCAACTACAGCCGCATGGCTGGTCATACCGCCACGGCTTGTGACAACTGCCTGGGCAGAGATGATGCCGTGGATATCATCCGGTGTCGTTTCTGGACGAACCAGAATTACTTTCTGTCCTTCATTAGCCAGCAGCTCAGCTTCATCCGCATCAAATACAACCTTTCCAGTAGCCGCACCTGGTGAAGCAGGAAGGCCTTTTGCGAGTTGTTTTCGTTCAAAATTTTCATCGATCCTGCGGTGAAGAAGCTGGTCAAGCTGTTCAGGATCAACGCGAAGCAGCGCTGCTTTTTTATCAATAATACCTTCTGCAACAAGTTCTGCAGCAATTCGGATTGCTGCCTGTGCAGTTCTTTTTCCTGTTCGAGTTTGAAGAATGAATAATTCACCGCGCTCTACTGTGAATTCAATATCCTGCATATCTGCATAATGCTGTTCAAGGCGCTTGCATGTATCTACAAACTGCTGGTAAACTGCAGGCATTTCATCCTTTAATGTCTGGATCGGCTGTGGAGTACGGATACCCGCAACAACATCCTCTCCTTGTGCATTGATTAAGTATTCACCATAAAGAATATGTTCACCAGTAGATGGGTCCCTTGTAAATGCAACTCCTGTTCCAGAATCGTCACCCATGTTTCCAAAAACCATACTCTGGATATTTACTGCTGTTCCTAAGTGAGAAGGGATTTTGTTCAGGCGGCGGTAAACAATCGCCCGCTGGTTGTTCCACGAATCAAATACTGCATTGATCGAAAGGAATAATTGCTCTTTTGGATCCTGTGGGAACGGTTTTCTCGTGTGCTTTGTCACGATTTTTTTATAGCCTTGGATAACTTCTTTCCAGTCTTCTGCCGTCATTTCAGGATCGGAACTGTAGCCTTTAGCTTCCCTGGTTTCCTCTAGCAGACGTTCAAAGAAAAACACATCGACATCAAGCACAACATCACTGAACATCTGGATGAAGCGGCGGTAAGAATCATAAGCAAAACGAGGATTGTTTGTAAGCTTAGCCATTCCCTCTACCGTTTCATCATTCATTCCTAGGTTAAGGATGGTATCCATCATTCCAGGCATTGAAAAAACAGCACCTGAGCGCACTGACACAAGCAGAGGATTTTCCGGATTGCCTAATTTCTTGCCTGTTTTCTCTTCAAGTTCTCCAAGGGCCTCAAGCACTTGAGCCTGGACTTCAGCAGTAATTGTTTTGCCTGCATCGTAATAAGCGTTACAGGCTTCAGTTGAAATCGTGAATCCGAAAGGGACTGGGAGCCCAATGCGAGTCATTTCGGCCAGGTTAGCACCCTTGCCTCCAAGAATTTCTTTCATGCTGCTGTTGCCTTCATTAAAGAGATAAACAAATTTAGACATCAAGTAAAACTCCTCTCACTTTTTAGAATATCGAGAATTAAACCGGCTGTTTCTTCAATTGCTTTATTTGAAACATTGATCACCGGGCAGCCAACACGCTTCATGATTTTTTCTGCATAATCCAATTCCTCAAGAATACGCTCGTAGCTGGCGTAATTTGCCCTGGAGCCTAATCCTAGTGCTTTTAGCCTCTCTGTCCTGATTTCATTTAATTTGTCAGGCGAGATGATCAAACCGACACATTTACTTCTAGGAACCTGGAAAAGTTCATCAGGTGGCTTCACTTCAGGAACAATTGGTACATTGGCCACCTTGAACCGTTTATGTGCAAGGTACATGGAAAGCGGGGTTTTCGATGTACGGGAAACGCCAACCAAAACGATATCAGCTCTCAGAATTCCTCGCGGGTCTCTTCCGTCATCATATTTAACTGCGAATTCAATCGCTTCTATCCTGCGAAAATAGTCATCATCTAGCTTTCTCATCATACCCGGCCGATGGTTTGGCTCTTTGTTGAACTTTTTTTCGAAAGCACTCATGAGCGGATTCAACAAGTCGACAGCATAAATGCCCTCTTCTTCTGCCCTTTTATCAAGATAGGCTTTTAAAGCCGGAACGACGATTGTGTATGCAATGATGGAGCGCCCTTGTTTTGCTACCATGATGACATCCTCAATGTCCTCTTCGTCCTCAACGTAGGAATTCCGTCGAATATCAACCTGGCCGCCATTGAATTGTGTGGCCACAGCCTTTACTACAAATTCTGCTGTTTCTCCGACAGAATCGGAAACTACATAGACAACTTCCTTCATATCCAAAACGCGCTCACTTCCTAGACAGATTTTTGCTCTACTATTTCTAAGTAAATCTTTGTAATTGTGGTTTTTGTAATACGTCCGATGACTTCATATGTATCTGGTTTTTCTTTGAGTTCACGGACAACTGGCAGTGAATCAATCCGGTTCTGGACAAGCTTCTTTGCTGCCTGGAGCATTGTCTCCTCCGGTTTTACAGTGATGATATTTGGCATTCTAGTCATGATGACGCTTACAGGAAGATCATCCAGATTCTTGTTACCAATGGCTGCCCTCAGCAAATCCTTCCTGGAAATGACTCCAGCCAGGCATCCTTCTGAATCCACCGCGTAAAGCGTTCCCACATCCTCAAGGAACATCTGGACAATAGCATCATAGACTGAGGCTGACTTTTGCACGACAATCGGGTGGCCTTTATAGTCATTGACCTTCAGATCAAGAAAGGCTGTAGCTTTAAACTGTTTCTCTTTATCCTTATTAAAAAAATAGCCAACTCTCGGCCTTGCCTCTAAACTCCCAGCCATTGTCAAAATCGCAAGGTCAGGACGAAGCGTTGCTCGAGTAAGTTTCAGCTTTTCTGCTATCTGCTCTCCAGTGATCGGGCCATCTTCCTTGACGATTTGAACGATTTCTTCCTGCCGTTTTGTTAGTTTAATAGAACTCACCACCAACTTACCTCCAATAATAATGATGTTACATTATCAAGGAATTTTTAAATGTGTTATCCTTATTAATTTATAGTATATAACATTTAATGAAAAATCAAAAGAAAAGGTTTTATTTATTCGCAAATTCTTTTAAAATATGCGTTTTAACATGAAGTATATAGGTTATACTCATGTTCTAATTGTCTAGGAAAATAAAAAACCCTGGTTAAAAAACCAGGGATAATTTATTCCTTTATATTCAGTTCCAGTGTAACTGGACAATGATCGCTTCCCATTACAAAACATTCAACGCCGGCCTCTTTGATTTCAGGGGCAAGCCTCTCGGAAATTATAAAGTAATCAATGCGCCAGCCAATATTCCTTTCCCTTACCTTATTCATATATGACCACCATGTATATACTCCTTCAGCTTCAGGATATAAATGGCGGAACGAATCAACAAAACCATCGCTCAGAAGTTCCGTCATCTTACCTCGTTCCTCGTCCGTAAAACCCGAATTCCCTCTGTTCGGCTTAGGATTTTTCAAATCAATTTCATTGTGCGCCACATTCAAATCGCCGCATAGGATGACTGGTTTAATACCATCCAATTCTAGAAGGTATTCCCGAAGTTTGTCTTCCCATGCTAATCGGTAGCCAAGACGCGCAAGATCACGCTGTGAATTTGGTGTGTAGACATTCACAAGGTAAAACTGTTCAAATTCAAGAGTGATCGCACGGCCTTCACAATCATATTCAGCAGACCCGATTCCGTTTCTTACCGTTAAAGGATTTTGCTTTGTGAAAATAGCTGTGCCGGAATAGCCTTTTTTCTCTGCGTAGTTCCAAAACTGATGATATCCCTCTAACTCGAGATTAATCTGGCCTTCCTGAAGTTTCGTTTCCTGGATACAAAAAAGGTCAGCATCCGCCTCTTTAAAATAATCTAAAAAACCTTTACCTGAACAGGCTCGGATTCCATTCACATTCCATGACACTAATTTCATATTCTATCTTTTCCCCTCAGTTAGTGTTTTCTTTTGCCGTTCAGATTCTTAACAGAGCCCAGGGTTATTGCAATAAAGATGGCATTTAAAGTATTAGCTCTGTTAAACAAGGCTGTTGATTTTCGTTCAATGCGCATCGCTTTCCGCAGGGCTGACGCTGAGCCTGCAGGACACTGATAATAGCTTCCTCGAATCTGCCCACGCACGATGGAAATGCGTCAATATTTTCGGAGGAGTCTTCGCGCCTTCCACTACAATCAACAGGTTTTACAAACAACATTGGGCGTTAACTCAGCCAAAGTATTAAATAAATAAATGATTCTATATCAACCCTAGCTTTATTCTTTTATGAAGCCTTTAAATTTCACTTGTATCAATTACCTTGAATCATACTTACCTACAAGTCTCGAAGGACCCCCTTCTATTTTAGCAGTCTTCGATAATGGATTCTAATATCGCGATTCCTTTCAGGATATCAGCCACAGGAGCATTTGCGAATGACAGCCTGAAATGCTGGAGCTTCTGTGTGGCATAGATTCTTCCCGGATTTATTAGGACCCCATTAGCAAAAGCTTTTCTATATAAGTCTGCTAACGAAATTTCAGGATTCATTTTTACCCAGATGAAGAAGCCACCTTTTGGGGCCTCCCAATCCGCGTATCGTCCTAAATGAGTTTCGAGGGCAGTTAGTACTTCATCTCTCCGCTCCCTTAATTGCTTTCTCACATTTAATAAATGCTGTTCATATTTTCCGCTTGAAAGCCATTCTGCAGCAACTTTTTGCGAAAGGGAACTTGAGCCGTAATCCGTTTGCATCTTCAAGTCAGCCAGCCTGTCAATAACTCCCTGAGGACCTGTAATCCATCCAATCCTTAAACCCGGATTAAGACTCTTAGACAGACTTCCAATATATAAGACATTTCCGTGTTTGTCATAGGACTTAATTGGCGGCGGGGGCGGAGTATCAAGCCATAAATCACCATAAACATCATCCTCTATGATCGGGAGCTGAACCTTTTCCGCGACCTGAATCAGTTCTTGTCTCCTGGCATCTCCCATTAAAGCACCGGTCGGATTATGAAAAGTCGGATGACAGTATAGAACCGATTTCCTACGATCCCTTGTTGCTTCAATTAAATGTGGCAATACTCCTTCCTGATCCATCGGGATTCCCTGCAGCTTCATGCCAGCAGATTGGAAGGTTGACAATGAATAGATATAGGAAGGATTTTCGAGAATTACAGTTGATTGTCTCTGCAATAAGCCTATTGATATGAGGTGCAATGCCTGCAATGCCCCTGATACAACAAGAATGGAGGCTGGCGGCGCTTCGATACCTTTTGGTTTAAGATAATTGCTTATGGCTCCCCTAAGAGCGGGATTTCCTTTAGGATCTTCATAGCCGAAAGGCATAAGTTCCTTGCCAACCTTCGAGATCACTTCCTTCATTTCTTCAAGCGGAAAAAGATCTTTTGAAAGCTCTCCCTTGCTCAGCTGAATCATATTTTCATCAGATTCGGCAAGATTAATAGCCTGGACAGTGGCCAAGCTTGCCTGATGGGTGCCAAGCTGGACCTGTTCATTCCAGTTCACAGGTGTATTTGAACACATCAGTGTCCAGG
>NZ_JBAVFI010000497.1:0-3485 GCF_049588175.1 Mesobacillus sp. | reverse complement strand
ATTTAACGTTATCATAACATTTCGTTAAATAAATGGTCAATAAATTGTAAGAAATTTTGGTATTTTCTCAAAAGTAATCGTGATATAATTTCCAATTAAAAATTAATATTCTATCAGTACTAGTAATTTTAATATCCTTCATGCTGCTAAGATGGAATCTTTTTTATGGAACAAAAAAAATCAACCAGCATTGTTTCACTGGTTGACCTCTTTATCAACTAAGCAATGCTCGGTCGCTTGCCATCTTCGTTCCGCGAATGCGCTGGAATTCATTGAGCAAGTCTTCGATCGTAAGCTTTGCTTTTTGTTCTTCATTTACTTCAAAGATAATCTGTCCTTTATCCATCATAATCAGTCTATTGCCGAGATCCAATGCTTGCTGCATATTGTGCGTGACCATCAGGGTCGTCAAATGGTATTTGTCGACGATTTCCTTTGTCAAATTCGTGATCAGCTCAGCACGGGATGGATCAAGGGCTGCAGTGTGCTCATCAAGCAAGAGAATCGATGGCTCCGTAAATGTCGCCATCAGCAGCGACAACGCCTGGCGCTCACCACCTGACAGCGTACCCACCTTTGCATTCAGCCTGTTTTCAAGTCCAAGATGCAGCGATTCCAATACCTCTTTGAATAATTCCCGACGTTTTTTCGTAACACCGAGCCCCAATGTTCGTCGCTTGTTCCTCGAAAAAGCAATTGCCAGGTTTTCCTCGATTGTCATGCTTGGTGCTGTCCCAGCCATCGGATCCTGGAATACACGGCCAATCATTTTTGAGCGATTGTACTCTGACATATACGTAACATCATTTCCGTCCAGGGAGACTCGCCCATGGTCAGGGAGCATCACTCCGGAAATGATATTCATCAACGTTGATTTGCCGGCACCGTTACTTCCGATTACCGTAACAAAATCCCCTTTTTTCAAAGTGAGATTAATATTATCAAGGGCTATCTTTTCGTCTGGCGTACCCTCGTTAAAGACTCTATGAATCTGATTTAAGTGCAGCACCAGCCTCACCCTTTCCTTCAGAAGGTAAGCTTACCATTTGCAAGCCTTCAAGCTGCCTTTTTACCTTCCGTTTTTTCTCTTTATAGCTATCAATCATTTTCGGTGCAGTCAACGCAAGGATAACAATGACTGCTGTAATCAGCTTCATATCTCCTGGCTTAAGGAATTCTACCCTTAGAGCCAGCGTAACAACGATTCGGTAAATGATCGAACCGCCGATAACAGCCAGAGTAGTCCTGGCAATCGATTTTGTCCCGAAAAGAGCCTCACCAATAATTACAGAAGCAAGACCTATGATGATCATCCCAATTCCCATACCAACATCCGCGAAGCCACCTTGCTGGGCAATCAATGCTCCAGAAAAAGCCACCATCGCATTCGAAAGGCCAAGGCCGAGAATAATCATTAAGTTCGTATTGGAAGAAAAGCTCCGGATCATCCTTTTGTTATCACCTGTAGCACGAATGGCCAAACCGATTTCAGTCTTTAGGAAAGCATCGGTAATGAATTTTAGAGCAAAAGTTACAATCACCATGAACAAAAGGATTCCCCATGTTCTTGGCAGGCTGTCACCAAGTCCGACTGCTGTGAGGATATTGTTGAAAAATGAATCAATACCCGTTTTATCAAAAAAGTCTCTTACAGCTGTCATTGCTGTATCTGTGTTTAACAAAGGCACATTCGATTTACCCATGATTCTGAGATTGATAGAATACAAGGCAATCATCATCAGGATACCTGACAACAGTGCGTTGACCTTTCCGACTGTATGGATAATCCCGGTTAAACAGCCAGCGATGAATCCTGCAATCAGGGCAGTCATTGTAGCAACAAATGGATTTGTTCCGTTCACGATCATGATGGCGGCAACCGCAGCTCCTGTTACGAAACTGCCGTCAACCGTCAAATCTGGAAAATCTAGTACCCGAAAGGATAAATATACGCCGAGAGCCATGATCGCATAAATGATACCTGACTCAAATGCTCCGAATATTGCAGTAAACAAGATGTATCATCCTTTCTCTTATTCTTCGTAGAATTCAGCGTCTTCTCCCCAAGCTTCCTTCACTTCGACACCTTGTTCCTTAGCTGCTTTTTTGTTGATTGTCAGTGTCAATGAATCAGGAAGCTCAACAGGAATTTCGGATGCTTTCTTTTTGCCTGATAAAATTTCTGCAGCCATCAGTCCTGATTGGTAACCGATATCGTAGTAGTTAAATCCGCTTGCAGCAACCGCTCCACGCTTCATCGAATCCAGTTCTCCTACGAATAAAGGAATCTTCTTTCCATTCGCAACAGAAATGACTGATTCAAGAGCAGAAACTACCGTGTTGTCAGTCGGTACATAAATGGCATCGACACGGCCAACGAGAGATTCAGCTGCCTGTTTAACTTCAGCAGACGTTGAGATAGACGCTTCAACTACCTTCGCACCATTTGCCTCAGCTAGCTTTTTGACTTCTTTCAGCTGGACTTCAGAGTTCTGCTCACCAGCATTGTAGATGACGCCAATCTTCTTCGCTCCAACTTCCTTTGTCATAAAATCAATCGTCTTCTTAGTTGCTTCTGGATGATTATCTGTAGTTCCAGTAATGTTGTCGCCAGGCTTATCAAATGATTCGACAAGACCAGCACCCACAGGATCCGTTACCGAAGTAAAGATAATTGGTATATCTTTTGTTGCATTAAGTGCTGCCACTGCACTAGGAGTTGCGTTCGCAAAAATCAGGTCCACCTTGTCGCCAACAAAGTTGTTTGCGATAGATGCCGTATTGTTCATATCAGCCTGTGCATTCTGGAAGTCATACTTCACATTGTCGCCCTCTTTGAATCCCTTATCTTCAAGAGCTTTTTTAAACCCTTCTGTTGCAGCATCAAGTGATGGATGCTCAGCAAATTGCGTTAATCCAATCTTGTACTGTTTTTTGTCAGAAGCGCCGTTTGATGCTTCCTTCCCTCCGCATCCAGCCATTAATAGGGCACTGGCAAGGACAAGAGAAATAGCTTTAACTGATTTTTTCATGAAGATCCCCCTTGATATTTTTATAAACCGGCAAAAACTACTATGTAGACTTAACACTTGCAGGCTGCCGGAACGCACCAATTTTCAAACAGTATTTACATGAGTTGTACGATGCATAGAAGATTTTTTGAAAACGATTTCAAAAAGTATGATATTCACTATGGACACCGTAAATATATCGTTATATTAACACCAGCTAAAAAGAGTGTCAATAATATTCCGAACATTTAGTATGTTTCGATTTTTAATTATTAATTAAACCATTTCTTTGTTAAACAAGCAATATGTTTTACGAAAATAATATTTTTTTTCATAAACTAGTCTGTGATAAACTAGACTGTTGATTTCCGTTCCAGGCGCTTCGCTTTCCGCGGAAGAATTATTAAAAAGCCCAACTGCCGGCTTTTTTATAAGCAAATTCTTCTAGGGGCTGGCGCTGAGCCTCCTCGTCGA
>NZ_JBAVFI010000496.1:0-13100 GCF_049588175.1 Mesobacillus sp. | reverse complement strand
CTTCCGCACAACGGAGCTGTAATCACCTTGCTTGCAGTAACAGGTTTAACACATAAACAATCCTATAAAGATATTTTCATGATCACAGTAATCAAAACACTTGCAGTATTCTTCATTATTGCAATCTATAAACTTACTGGACTTGTATAATACCGTAACCTCCAGCTATGCTGGAAAGTGACATTTTTTACCTGAATTATTATGATTAAAGATAAAGGGGGATTTAGTCCCCCCTTTAGAATACGGATTTCGAAAGGGGCATGAAAAATGGAAAATACAATTGTAATCGCAAGTGCTGTCAGAACAGCGACAGGTGCCTTTGGCGGGGCATTCTCTGGTGTTTCTGCAGTAGATTTAGGAGCAACAGCAATCAAAGCGGCTTTAGAAAAAGCAAATGTCAGTGCTGATGCAGTTGATGAAGTAATCATGGGGAATGTACTGCAGGCTGGTCTAGGCCAAAACCCTGCACGCCAGGCTGCCATGAGAGCTGGACTTCCAGAAACCTGCCCGTCTATGACAATCAACAAGCTATGCGGATCCGGCTTAAAAGCGGTCCATCTTGCGTATCAGGCGATTGCTGCCGGAGATGCAGATATCGTCGTTGCCGGTGGCATGGAAAATATGAGTCAGGCTCCCTTCGTTCTTAAAGGTGCACGCGAAGGCTTCAAGATGGGAGACCAAAAGCTAGTTGATACATTGCTTGGCGATGGACTCGTATGTGCATTCAATGACTATCATATGGGCGTCACAGCTGAGAACCTTGCAGATAAATATGAAATCTCCCGTAATGAGCAGGATTCTTTTGCCGTGAAAAGCCAAAATAAAGCTGAAGCAGCAATCACTTCTGGCCGCTTCAAGGATGAGATCGTTCCTGTCGCAGTAAAACAGCGTAAAGGCGAGCCAATCATCGTCGACCAGGATGAGCATCCTAAATTCGGCAGCACACTTGAGAAGGCAGGCAAGTTAAAGCCTGCATTTAAAAAAGATGGTTCTGTAACAGCAGCCAATGCTTCTGGAATCAATGACGGTGCAGCTGCTGTCGTGGTAATGAGCGGTAAAAAGGCAAAAGAACTTGGTGTTACACCGCTTGTAACAATCAAGGCAAATGCGTCCGCTGGTGTTGACCCTTCCATCATGGGTATTGGTCCAGTCGATGCTGTTAAAAAAGCACTTAAAAAAGCAGAGATGGAATTGACTGACATTGACTTGGTTGAAGCAAATGAAGCTTTTGCAGCACAGGCACTTTCCGTAATGAAAGAGCTCGGCATGAGTGAAGACAATGTCAATGTAAACGGCGGAGCAATCGCACTTGGCCATCCAATTGGAGCGAGCGGTGCGAGAATCCTCGTCACTTTGATTCATGAATTGAAAAAGAGAGAACAAAAATACGGATTGGCTACTCTCTGCATCGGCGGAGGCATGGGTGTCGCTACCATCATCGAAAATGTAGTACAGTAATAGATAAAAGCCTGTGGTCGTGACCACAGGCTTTTTGTTTACTAGTTTTTATACAACATAATTTCCTGTTAATTTGCTGCAGGCATTTGATAGATTCTGCAGGCATTCCATCCGAAGCTTCTCATCACAGATGAAATCGTTAAGTAGTTCTTCCTCCAGTTTTACCTGGATTTGACTGATTTCTTCCTGCAGCCGTTCTCTCTTTTCCACCTCTGCTAAATGAAACTCGATTTCACGTTCAAAATACTCTATAGTCCCAAACAAAACAGTCAATAATTCCTCCACCTTTCTTTTAATCTTTTATCCTGCTGACAAAAAACCGATGCTGAAATGGAACAAATCTGCCAAAAGGAGTATCTTTTATTTGCCCTGTCAAGTTACTTAAGTATTATTTAACCTCTATAACGCCTTGCAAACGTTATTTCAGCACTTTTCACATTTTAATAGGTTTCGTCATGAGTTGTTTAAACCAAATATCAGGAAAAAACATGCCAATATGTGAAAACAGGTACAAATAGAGAAATCCTCCAAAAATTGGGCGGTTTTTCGACAAAATCAAAACAAAACCTTTGGCCCATCTTTTAAATCATCCGATCCTTTTTTGGCAACCCGACGATCATAGCGAAAACACCTTAGACTCGTGGCTTTGCGTCCCTACCTTTCGATAAGTTTGCCTTTTTCTGTCCTATTTAAAATATAAAACTTACGTACCATCAATTCAACAAAATTCGCCATTTTCTAACAAAAATGAATCTTTGTTCCTATATCATTATGATTATTCTTTTTCTATTAAATAGGAACTCTCAAAAAAGAAAGCAATCCTTTTGTTTCCACAATGTAATAAAGCCGCAACACCTATGTAAAACAAGGTTGATAGAATAGAAGGAAGAAGCTTGAAGATAGGCGAAATGGCAGGAGGATCCTTATGGAACAGCATGTTAAGATGTCGCTAGATGAATGGAAAGCGGAAATTGAAGAAGTCTTGAATGAAATTGATGCGGAATACGAAGAGATAAAAAACGAGTTAAAAGTTTATACATATAAATACAACATCACAAAGCAGGTTGTCCAATCGACCGTTAATCCTGATCTGAACAGAAAGATTCGCGAATTGTACCACCAGCCATTTGAACAAAAATTCAATGACCTGAAGGAATACATCAAGGAACTTGAAGAAAAAAAGCGAGTTTTTCAAATGTTTACCGATAAAATTGACAAGGTCACTGAAAAGGAAGATCCCAGAAGTTTTGCAATGACAGAACTAGAATAATAGCAGTAAAAAAACCTGGCCAATCGGCCAGGTTTTTCTTTATTTTTTCCACCAGGAGTCGAACATAGACGCCGGTACCTGTCTCTTATGTTCTGAAACCATATATCTGGACTCAATTTTCGCAGCATCACCTTCTGCAATCTGCTTTCCTTCCAGATAGTCGTCAATTGCTTCATAGCTCACTCCAAGTTCTGTCTCGTCAGCTTGAAGGGGCTTGTTGTCCAGAAGGTCAGCCGTCGGTTCTTTCAAGTATAACCTGGCTTCAGCATTCAAAGCCTTGAGGAGCTCCCTTCCCTGTCTCTTGTTCAGCCCAGTTAGCGGCAGCAAATCGGCACCGCCATCGCCATACTTTGTGAAAAATCCTGTTACTGCTTCAGCTGCATGATCTGTGCCGATGACAAGCAAACCTTCCTGCCCGGCAATCGCATACTGTGTAATCATCCTCATACGCGCCTTAACGTTCCCTTTATTAAAATCTGTAAGAGAATCGCCAATCGCTTCTTCAAATTGTGTGTTGAATGTATCAACAGCAGGCTGAATATTGAAGGTGATCATCTTATCAGGTTTAATGAAATCTAGTGCACGCTGCGCATCCTCTTCATCTTTTTGAACCTTATACGGAAGGCGGACAGCAACGAATTTTGCGTCGACACCTTCAGAACGCAGCTCTTCAGCTGCTAATTGAGCCAGCCTTCCTGCAAGCGTCGAATCCTGGCCTCCACTGATCCCAAGTACAAATCCTTTTGCTTTCGAAGCTTGTAAATATTCCTTCAGGAAGCCAACCCTCTTCTGGATTTCCTCCTGCGGATTGATTTCCGGACGGACATTCAGTGCTTCAATAATCTGTTTCTGCAAACTCATAATAAACCTCCTTAATCACTGAAAAAGTTATTATTAAAGAGCATATCCCTTATACAGTTTAATGTCTATATTTAGACATCCATATTCTACTGTGCCTATCTTTAACTATACCGTTATAATGAAAAATTAAACGTCAGGACGTGAAGATTGTTTGTTTTTCAAAAATTCCGGTTTTTCCAGCTCTCTCTTATCACCCGAGTTTGTTCAGAACATTTTGTTCGTGACTGGATTTTTGCTAGACTATAGATGAACTTAAAATTAAATCAAAATCAAGCTAAATGATATTGGAGGCTTTGCGAATGACAACTCACCACGAAAAATTCACAGGATATATTGGTACCTATACAAAAGGAGAAAGCAAAGGGATCTATTCTTTTACCCTTGATGCAGCAAATGGAAAAATTACCGATGTGAAAGCTGCTGCCTCTCTTGAGAATCCAACCTATTTAAACATAAGTGACGATAATCAATATCTTTATGCTGTTGCAAAGGAAGGAAACTCAGGAGGTGTCGCGGGATACAGAATTCAGGACTCCGGCGAGCTTTCCTTGATTAACAAACAAATCTCAGAAGGAGCTTCACCATGCCATGTCAGCGTGAATAAGGATAACAGCCTCCTCTTGTCAGCCAACTATCATAAAGGTTCTGCCGATTCATACAGTTTAAGTCCTAAAAATGGAAAAATCCAAGCAGTATTATCAAGCATCTTTCACGAAGGTTCAGGTCCTGATGAAAGACAGGAAAAAGCGCACACGCATTATAGCGGCTTTACCCCTGATGAAAAATATGCAGCTGTCATTGATTTAGGAATCGATCAATTGATTACCTATTCTTTGGACAATGCCAAATTGGTTGAGAAAAACATTTTAAATATCGCACCTGGCAGTGGTCCAAGACATCTTACGTTCCATCCTAACGGTGAATATGCCTATTTAATGACTGAATTCAGCTCTGAGGTTCTAGTACTGAAATATCATTCAGAAGATGGGAGCTTCCAACAGCTTCAGGCTGTATCAACACTTCCTGATGATTTTAAAGAAAATAACCAGGGAAGCGCCATTCACATTTCTTCTGATGGAAAGTTTGTCTATGCTGCCAACCGCGGTCATGACAGTATTGCTGTGTTCGAAGTGAAACCAGGAAGCTTCGAGCTATCATTTGTGGAGCATACCTCGACCGAGGGCAATTGGCCGAGGGATTTCGTTTTAGACCCAAGTGAAAAGTACTTGATTGCCTCAAACCAGAATTCGAGCAATGTCGTACTTTATTCACGAGATAAGGAAACAGGGAGACTTACGCTGCTTGACTCGGAGGTAAAAGTTCCAGACCCTGTGTGCGTTAAGTTTTTGAATTACTAAGTTTTTAATAAAAACGGGCAGGCGCTTATATATGCACCTGCCTGTTTTTTATCAATCTTCCTGGTCACTTGGGAATCTCACTCCCATTTGCCTTCTAGCTTCATCAAGGATATTCATCGTGATTCTGGAATGTTCCAGTGAATTATTTACTGATTCTGGTTGACCATGTTGAATCAAAGAGATAAATTCCTCAGCTTCATAAAACATATTATCTGTGATTTGCTCCCTTGATAGATCCTCTATTCTTCCGTCTCGATAGATGAGTTCTACTTTTTCAGGTGAACTGATTTTATCAATTCTAATATTTCCATCCTCACCATGGATTTCCGATGGAAGCGAGGAATTTGTGATTTTGGAAAACATGATCACCGCGTCCATCTCGTCATAATTCAACAAGAGGCTGCCTTCCCCATCTACACCTGAATCCAATACATATCCATTCGCCTGAATGCCCTTAGGTTCTCCGAATAAAGCGACAAGCGGATAGATGCAGTAAATGCCTATATCCATCAACGAACCAGCAGAGAAAGCGGGATTGAAGGCATTTAACAGCTTTCCCTCTTTATAGGAATCGTAACGGGAGGAGTACTGACAATAGCTTGCAAAATACCTTCTCACAGTACCTACTTTATGCAGATTTTCCTGGACTGCCTTGAAGTTCGGCATCAAGGTTGATTTCAAGGCTTCCATCAATACTACATTATGATCTCTGGCTGTCTGGATCATTTCGTCTAATTCCCTGCCATTGGACGCAATCGCCTTTTCACACAGAACATGCTTGCCGTTTCTCATGAATGTGATGGCCTGGTTTGCATGCAATGAATTGGGACTTGCAAGATAAACAGCATCAATTACATCGCTTTTCGCCATTTCTTCTAAATCTGTAAAGGTGTGCTCAACCCCAAACTTATCCGCAAACTCAGCAGCTTTCTGCTCTGTGCGAGAATAAACCGCTGTTAGCTGGAATGCCTCATGATTGCTTGCACCTTTTAAAAATGCTTCTGTAATCAAATTCGTACCTACTACTCCGAAACGTACCACATCGTTCACCCTTTCAAAATAACAAAAAGCGCAAGCGCCTTGTAATCTGGACTTTTATGTAAAAAAGCAAAATCTGAAGGTTTTGCCTGCAGCTTTTATTTTTCATTTTATCGAAATGGCAGCTCAATCACAAACTTTGTCCCTTTTTCATGCTCGCTTTCTACATGGATGTTGCCATCATGCATCTGGACTAGTTGCTTGACAATTGACAGTCCAAGACCAAATTCGCCAAAAGGATTACTCGTTCTGGAAATATCGGCTTTGTAAAATCGGTGCCAGATCTTTTCGATTTCCTCCGGCTGAATTCCAATGCCGGTATCCTCAATTTCAATGAGCGTTCTATGACCAGCCATCCATCCCTTGAGCTTAATTGTGCCGTTCTCGGTAAACTGGATGCTATTTTTCGTAATATTGATCAAAATCTGGACGAGCCGGTCATAATCAGCATGTACCATAACTGAATCTTCCGCTTCAATTAAAATACGATTACTGCGTTCTTGAGCCTGCATATCGAGCTGATCTTTAATGATTTCAAATACCTCAAGAAGCTCGATATCTTCTTTCATGAGCTGGACCTGGTTTGAACGGATTTTATCATAATCCAAGTTTTCATTTACAAGCCTGATCAGGCGCTTCGTCTCCTTGCTTACAAGACTGATACCCCTCTCCTTTTCAGCCTCAGGTATCATATTATTCTTCAAGCCTTCAATTACGCCGCTGATCGTAGTCAGAGGCGTACGCAATTCATGGGATACATCAGCCATAAATTGTCGGCGGCGATTTTCGAGATTTTCAATCTCAGCTTTTGATTCATCCAGCTTGCTTACCATACTGTTAAAATCCTCTGCCAGTTCGCCGATTTCATCAAAATCGGAGGATGGTACCTTCACAGTGTAATCACCTGCCGAGACAAGAGATGTTGCTTCCTGCAGCCTTTTGATTCTGTTGACATGGATCCGCGACAGCAGCCAGCTTTGGAGAAAGGCTACTGCAAGAGCAAGCAGCACAGTATAAAAAAGGTATTTATTGATTTCAGCAATCATTTCCCGTGCTCCGCTGATTGGAGATGTGAGTAAAATGCCGCCGATAAATTTCCCGTTGTCAATAAAAGGAAGTGCTACAAGGGTTACCGCCTGATCATAGCGCTTGAGGTCATACTTCATGACAATTGGTTCCCCTTCGTTAAGCTTTCTCCATTCCTTTTCGGTAAACTCAATGGCAGGCCCTCTCCATCTGATGGGATTGAGCAGCTGCACGTTTTGGTCAAAAACACTAAATTGTATATCCCTGGAAAATAGGACGCGGGCGTACTGATTGATAATCTGCTCGGGACGTTCATTTCCCCGCCCTAAATCACGCCAGATATTATCTCCGTACTCGATCAGTTCTTCTGTTTTATTCTTATATACCAGCGTTTCAACATAATGAGTGAAAAGCAAACTAAGGATGAGAAAAGCGACGATGATAATGCTGATATGGCTGATGAATTGCTGGTAAATATATTTAACCTTCATACCCATCGACCGATTCATCAAATTTATAGCCTACTCCCCACACTGTATGAAATAATGGCTGTGCTTCGGTGCCTAGTTTCTTTCTCAGCCGCTTGATATGGACATCAACCGTTCGTTCATCACCGTAAAATTGGTAACCCCACACACGCTCAAGCAGCTGCTCCCTTGTGAAAACCTGGCGAGGATGCTGCACAAAAAATAAAAGAATGTCAAATTCCTTCGGTGTCAAGTTAGCGACAGGTTGTCCATTCAGCATGACTTCACGGGTTACTTTATTAATTTTAAGGTGATTGGTGCCAATTAAGCCCTTTTCATCAGGCTGTTGTTTCTGATACCGGCGGGCCACAGCCTTAATCCTAGCCATCAGCGCCAATGGACTGAACGGTTTGGTCACATAATCATCCGCACCCATTTCAAGTCCAAGAACCTGATCACTCTCACTGTCCTTCGCAGTCAGCATGATAATCGGTACCTCACTGCCTTCCTGCCGGATTTTTCTGCAAAGTGTAACACCATCCATGCCAGGAAGCATCCAGTCGACGATCAATAAATCCCAGCTTCCATTTTTAAACGTTTCATAACCTCTAAGACCGTCATGAACAAACTCACCTGAAATTCCTTCTTTCAAAAAAAACATATCAATCATTTCGCATACACTTTCATTATCCTCAATCACAAGAATCTTCATATTTATCTCCTCATATCGCGCTATCTGTTTTTATTAACATAAAACGGAATAGCGAGAGAATCAACAGATTTGGCTATTGTTCCAAATTAATTAATCATTTGGTCATCGTTTTTTCATATTTCAAATTAAAACAAGTCTTTGATAAAAATAAGTTAAGCCAGCTCGAATTTATAGCTGGCTTAACTTATATTAATCTTTCTTCACCGGAAGGCCTTCTTTTTCCCAAGCGGAGAAGCCGCCTTCCAAATTCAGTACATCCTTGAAGCCATTTTTCAAAAGCAGGCTTGTTCCGATTGCGGAGCGGGCACCTGACTGGCAGTGAGCGATGATTTTCTTGTCCTTTGGAATCTCGTCAAGATTGTCTGTCAACGTTCCAAGCATCAAATGGTGTCCGCCAGGAATATGGCCGCTGTCCCATTCGCTCTGGTTACGGACGTCAATGACAAAATAATCTTCATCCTCCATCAATTCTTTTGCATTGCTGGCAGGGATGTTTTTATATTCTTCAAGATCCCTGCTGAGTTCTGTTGGAACAACATACCCAGTTACCTGGTCGAGCCCTATTGACTGCAGCGATTTTTTGATATCAGCTAATTGATCCTGTTCGGCAATTAAAACAATATCTTGATCATAGTTTAACAGCCAGCCTGACCAGTTCGTGAATGATTTGTTGTACGGAATATTGATTGTGTCCTCTGCATGGCCAGCAGCGAATTCTTTTGCAGGGCGTGTATCGACGACCACCGCATTTGCTGCGTCAGATAGAGATACTTTAGGCGTTTCTTCTTTGCGCAGCAACTCAGGTCCAGTCTTATTCAGCTTTTTCATCTGTGCAAAATACTTTGGTGGTTCAGGCTGCCCTGCCAGCAGCTCCTCTATAAACTTTTCTTCTTCTTTGATTTGGAATGCCCAGTTAAATTTCTTCTCATAGCCGAGTGTCGACATCGGAACCGCTCCAAGCGATTTTCCGCATGCACTTCCTGCGCCATGTGCCGGCCAAACCTGAAGGAAGTCGGAAAGCTTCTCTACCTTGCGCAGCGACTCAAACATCTGGCGTGCGCCGGATTCAGATGTACCTGCCACACCCGCCGCTTTTTCAAGCAAATCTGGACGTCCAACATCACCTACGAAAAGGAAATCTCCTGTGAAGATTCCCATTGGTTCATTGGCACCGCCACCTTTGTCAGTTAGCAGGAAGGAGATACTTTCCGGCGTGTGGCCCGGTGTATGGATTACATCAAAATGGATATTTCCTATTTTAAATGTCGACCCTTCAGTCAGCAATTCATGTTCATATTGATCGACATATTGGTACTTCCAGTCCTTATCCCCTTCATCTGAAACATAAAGCTTTGCTCCATGGTGGTGAGCAAGCTCTCTTGCGCCAGAAAGATAGTCTGCATGGATATGGGTCTCAGTCGCAGCGGAGATGTTGAACCCTTCTTTTTTGGCAACATCAAAGTATGGCTGAATGTTCCTCGCCGGGTCGATTACAATAGCCTCTCCAGTGCGCTGGCACCCGATCAAATATGACATATGCGCAAGCTGTTCATCAAAAAAAGATTTGAAATACATTTGGATTTCCTCCTCTTTATCATTAAAAGCTAATATATACTAGTTTGATTCGTGATCATCCTATCCATCTATATACCCCGCCCCATATATTTTAAAAGTCTATTTTTAGGCTTTGATGGATATTCCCAATTTATACCTCTAAGTGTATCCTACTCTGTAAATAATAATCTTACAAATATTTAGATTTTATAACCTTGCTCCATTTCAGCGGGTGGTAAACAATCATATATTTTTGTTCTCGGTCACCAAACAAAGAAGATTTGTGTCCTTTTTACTTTTTGTTCAAAATTCCGTCAATTTGTTGTTTCGTTTCTGTGAACTATTTCACAAACACCTCATTTTAATTCCATATTCTGATATATTGTAAGTGTAATCAATACTTACTTATTTTTGAAAGGAAGCGATTTATATGTTCGCGAAATGGTTAAGAGAAAACAATGTTGCTGCTGGCCTGTTGACTGTCATACGTGTTTGGCTCGGATATAACTGGATGCACGCTGGATGGGGAAAATTAACTGGGGAAGGCTTCGATGCTTCTGGGTTTTTAAAAAATGCTGTTGCCAATCCAGTTAAAGGCCCGGATGGAAACATGGTTTACAGCTGGTATGTATCCTTCCTTGATAGCTTCGCCATTCCAAATATCGATCTTTTTAATTTCATCGTTCCGCTTGGTGAATTCCTGATCGGTCTTGGACTTATTCTTGGATGCTTAACAACTGCGGCAATGTTCTTCGGACTAGTCATGAATTTCTCTTTCTTCCTTGCCGGAACAGTATCTCATAACCCAACTGACATCTTCTTTGGCTTTATCATCCTGTTTGCTGGATTCAACGCTGGTAAATACGGTTTAGACCGCTGGGTTGTTCCATTCATCCGCAAAACTGTCCTTAAGAAAACAAATGGAGCAGTTAATAACGCTGTGTAAGAAATTAGATGAACCAAACCAAATATACTATGCAAGAGCCTGTCTTCAGGCTCTTTTTTTTGTTGCAGCATCACAAGTTGATTATTCTTGCTTCAAGCTCGCTCCATTCATCTTTACTAGCCTTCTAGCTTACGTTCATAAATCAGTCAAATTGTTGTTGCTGATTTGTGAACATAGTTCCGTACCTCTCATCTTTTTTTGGAAACTCAATATATTGTAGTGTAATCAATCATTACTTATCCTCGAAGGGAAGCGATTTATATGTTCGCAAAATGGTTAAGAGAAAGCAATGTCGCGGCAGGTCTTTTTACAGTGTTGCGTTTATGGCTCGGTTATAATTGGATGCATGCTGGTTGGGGTAAATTGACTGGGGAAGGCTTCGATGCCACAGGATATTTAAAGAATGCCGTAGCTAATCCGGTTAAGGGTCCAGATGGAAACATGGTGTATGGATGGTATGTGTCTTTCCTTGAAAACTTCGCACTTCCAAACATTGACCTCTTCAATTTCATCGTTCCTGTTGGTGAATTCTTAATCGGTCTCGGTCTCATCCTTGGATGCCTTACAACTGCTGCGATGTTCTTTGGTTTAGTTATGAACTTTTCTTTCTTCCTTGCCGGTACAGTCTCACATAACCCAACTGATATCTTCTTCGGCTTCTTAATCCTGTTCGCTGGCTACAATGCTGGAAGATACGGTTTAGACCACTGGGTAATACCATTTATTCGCAAAACAATTTTCAGACAAAGTACTGAGAAACCCGATAAAATTTCCTAAAGTTCCTTAAGGAAAAAATGCATAACCCATTAAACTAAAAAATCCCTGTACCGCGGCTCGTATTGACTTAGCGCGGTGCAGGGATTTTCTCTGCTATGGTGTTTATTTTACTTCATGAACTTTTTTTCTGATGACAAACGAGATGAATATCGAGGGTATACAGATTTTTTACATAATAAGAAGTTTAAAGATCGTCAGCCCTATTCCAATCAGGAAGCCGCAAACTGCACCGTTGACCCTGATCCACTGCAGGTCTTTACCGATATTGTTTTCCATCATATCGATCAATGTTTCTGTATCGAGTTTGTCGAGATTTTCCCTGACTAGCTTGCCGATCTTTGAATGGTTCCTTTCAATCAGACCAGCAATTTTTGTATGAAGCCATTTCTCAATGCCTGCTACTTTTTGTGGATCATTCTTAATCTCATCTATGAATTTGTTCACAACGGGAATCACGTGGTCATCAACAAAGCTCTCTTTTTCAATAAACGAGATGGCGCGTTCCTTGAACTTTAAGAGCGCCTCTTTGATTTGATTTGAAATCTCCAACTCTTCCACCATTTTATTTTTCCAGCTTTGGATTTCTGACATCAGTGCTTCTCGTTCATCAATGCTTACGAGCTCTTTGCGAACCTTCTCAAGTATCATGTGCCTGTATCGATTGTCACTCTGTTTAAGGTTGTTCATTCTTTTTAAAATGAAAGACTGCAGCATATTGCCGATTTTCTCTTCGGTGATCATATTGCTGAAGGATTGAATGGCGAATTTTAACAATCCGTCTGCCTGGGTAGTCTCAATTGCCTGTTTGCCAAGCTTGCCGAGGACCATTTTTGCTTCCTCTTTGGATGCCCACTTTTCAGTTTCATCCAGGACATAATTAAATGCGGCTTCATCATATTGCTTAGTTAACACATGATTTGAAGCTTTTTGTAAAAGCACTGAGACATCTGCTGTAAACAGGAAGTCTTTGATCTCCTTTTCAATGGAAGGAGCGAATTTTTCCACATCAACTTTGTTTGCAATCTCAAGACTGAAGGATTGAATGTTTTTTTTCACGGACTCTGAATGCAGTTCTTTTTCAACTGTCTCAAAAATTTTATCCAGAATATGAATCTGCTTGAATTTATCCATGATGCTCTCTTTAGTGAGCCAATCATTCTCAAGCATATTGATTAATGCCTGAGTCACCTTATCTCGATTTTTAGGCAGGAGTGCTGTATGCGGAATCGGGATGCCCATTGGGTGCCTGAAAAGCGCAGTAACCGCGAACCAGTCAGCAAGTCCGCCTACAAGGCCTGCTTCAAAACCGCCCATTAATAGTTTTCCAATTATTGATTCCTGAAACGGAATGCTGGCGAGGAAACCTACTCCCATAATTGCCAGCGATATAGCTGCCAAGTGTCTTGATCTCTTATCTTGTCTATTCATAATTCTCCCTCTGTAACCATTTATGTTTTTTTCAGGTAGCATAACAAAAAGAAATCTCTGTTAATATATTAACCAATTTATAGGGGAGAGCGCTATAAAAATGAACAAGTCCCATGAAACTCTGAATTCTCATCAGGTTTCATGGGACTTGTTCATGGTTAAAAATATTTCACATTAAGAATACGAACCAGCCTATTCCATCCAC
>NZ_JBAVFI010000495.1:0-1872 GCF_049588175.1 Mesobacillus sp. | reverse complement strand
AGGAAAGGCTGCCAATCAGGGGAATTGTCTGCATGCTACAGAAGGAGGTTGCGGATCGGATTTCTGCAAAGCCTGGGACGAAGGAGTATGGCTCATTGTCCATTGCTGTCCAGTACTACACAAAAGCTGAGATTGTCATGATTGTGCCCAAGACGGTATTCATGCCTCAGCCTAACGTAGATTCCGCTGTCATCAGGCTGACATTGCATGATGAACCGCCTGTTAAAGTAACCGATGAATCGTTCTTCTTCCACGTTACAAGATCAAGCTTCGCTCAGAGAAGGAAAACGATATTGAATAATCTGATAAGTCAGCTTCCAAACGGAAAACAGAAAAAAGAAGACATACTTGCCGCGCTCCAACAGGCTGGAATTGTCGAATCCCGTAGGGGAGAGACTTTATCCATCGAAGAATTTGCAAGGCTGTGTGAGGCCCTGTATCCTTATTTTCATTAATTAAAGTCCGGATGAGTCCGGGCTTTTTTCTATGCCAGACGCAGGGTACTGAAATATAGCAGTTAGGAATATAGTTAAAAAGTTAGGAAACTCCTTCCTAGACACTCCGAAAATCAAATCCTGATATAAGCTAACAGAATGCACATCAGATTCCGGGCACATAATCACATGTCTATGGGTTTTTGCATAGTTTATGATTGAAAACCATTTAGCGCAGCCTATTGTGCGGGGCAATTGGAGTGACGATTGTGAACATTAACCTCATGGATATCGTCGGCAGGGTTTCGTATCAATGCGATATTATGTTCCGGGTAATCGATATCAGAGATATAAATGGCAAGAAAATCGCGATATTATATGGTGAGGATTTCCGGCTGATCGCCGATGCGCCCTATGAGGATTTATTGAAAATCGATCAAAATGTGCGCATGAGGCTGACGAAGGAATTCCGGTCACTTGAGGAACAGTCATATAAGCTTTTTCGACAGGATGTTGATTTACTGCAGCAAAAGCAGGAATATGAAGCTACCGAGGGATATAGCAAATCCTATAATTATTTTCAGATGCCTGGAAAGGTGCTCCATGTAGATGGGGACCCAAATTATTTAAAGAAGTGCCTGACTCTTTATGAGAAAGTCGGCGTTCCGGTATACGGCATCCATTGCAATGAAAAGGAAATGCCAGAAAAAGTCGGCAAACTGATCGATTATTACCGGCCGGATATTTTGGTCATCACCGGGCATGACGCTTATTCAAAGTCTAAAGGGCCAATGGATGACCTGAATGCTTATCGCCATTCTAAACATTTTGTCCAGACTGTCAGGGAAGCAAGGAGAAAGATTCCCCATCTTGACCAGCTCGTCATCTTTGCAGGGGCCTGCCAGTCCCATTTTGAATCGCTGATCCATGCTGGGGCAAATTTCGCCAGTTCGCCATCAAGGGTTAATATTCATGCTCTTGATCCTGTTTATATAGTGGCTAAAATTAGTTTTACTCCTTTTATGGAGCGCATCAATGTCTGGGATGTATTGAGGAATACACTGACAGGTGATAAGGGGCTAGGAGGCATTGAAACAAAAGGAGTACTGAGAACAGGAATGCCATATAAAAAGAATTCGCCGGAGTAAAGACTGTTGTCCAGTCTCGTCCGGCGTTTTTTTATGGATTGGTGTACATATTTTACCGTGATAAAGGCTACTCTAAAAATGTTGAAAATTAGAAGAAAAAGAAGACGAAAAAATATTGACTTTTATTTTTAGGTACTGTTATAATTTATGTTTTTGTTTGACGTAATGGTATCAGTGTGTTATACTTTTACACAGTGAGGTGGAGCGAATGCCAAAAACATTATCGGATATCAAAAAAGCTCTTGATTCAAACTTAGGAAAAAGACTCTTGCTAAAGGCCAACGGTGGAC
>NZ_JBAVFI010000494.1:0-1732 GCF_049588175.1 Mesobacillus sp. | reverse complement strand
AATAGTCGGTGCGAAAGCAGAAGAAGTGATTGTGACTGGCTCCATCACGACGAATATCCATCAAGTGCTGGCGACTTTTTACAAACCAGCGGGCAAAAAAACCAAAATCCTTGCCGATGAACTTAATTTTCCATCAGATATTTATGCGATTAAAGCGCAATTGAAATTACACGGGCTTGACCCGGCGCAGCACTTAATCCAAGTGAAAAGCAGAGATGGCCGCACGATTTCTGAAGAAGATGTTATTGCGGCGATGACCGAGGAAGTCGCGCTTGTCTGGCTACCATCTGTATTATACCGCAGCGGACAGCTGCTGGATATGAAGCGTCTAGCAGAAGAAGCGCATAAAAGAGGGATATTAATAGGCTTTGACCTGGCGCATTCGATTGGTGCGATTCCGCATTCCTTGCATGAGTGGGGTGTGGATTTCGCCGTGTGGTGCAACTATAAATACTTGAACAGCGGACCTGGGGGAGTCGGCGGAATGTTTGTTCACGAAAGAAACCTCGGGACAGCTCCTGGACTGGCTGGCTGGTTCAGTTCGAAAAAAGAAAAGCAGTTTGATATGGAGCATACGTTAGAGCACGCAGACACGGCCGGTGCCTACCAGATTGGCACACCGCATGTTTTAAGTATTGCACCACTATTGGGCTCGCTGGAAATGTTTGAGGAAGCAGGCATCATTAGAATAAGGGAAACGTCTTTGAAAATGACGGAATACATGATGAAGCTGATTGATAATGAACTTGCGGAATTTAATTTTGAGATTGGTAATCCAAGAGAGGATAAGGCTCGCGGCGGCCATATTTGCCTGGAGCACGATGAGGCGGCCAGGATCTGCAAGGCGCTTAAAGAAAACAAGATCATCCCTGATTTTCGCGCACCCAATGTGATCCGCCTCGCACCAATCGCCCTGTACACAACCTATGAAGAGATTTGGAATACAGTTCAAATTTTAAAGAAAATCATGGAGAACCAAGAATATAAGAAGTTTGAGAATACTAGAAACGTAGTGGCTTAAACGGAACATGGGGACGGTTCTCGTGTTCCATTTCGCAGGAAAAATAACTTCATTAAAGCAAAATGCTATAAGTGTTTTATTGAGCCAGCTGCAGAAACACTGCAAATTTGCTGAAACCACTCTGTTTGGGTGGTTTTTTTTTATTTGAAACTTTTATAGAGTGTTAACCGTTAATATATTAATCCGAATTAAAAGGGGAAAAAAGCATGAAGAACTTTTTTAAGGTCATTGCTGCTGTTATTTTAGGTTTGCTGTTTTCGGGTGGGATGGACTTGGACGATCTGAAATTCAAAAGGAATATTCGGAAGCTGAAAAAGGAAAAGTGGTTTAAGGAACTCAGTGATGATGGACGGTATTATGAAAGTATTTATCAGAATGAAGAATTAAAGGACTATTTAACAGAAGAACGGATTGTGGAAAAAATCTTACATAATAAAGAGGAAAAAGAGCGATTTTTAAGCTTTATTTCAAGAAAGTATTAATTTTCTGCAGGTCTGGAACTGAGAAAATTTTACTTTTGGGAAAATTAAAAACGATTTGCTGTGTGTTTGGGAAGTTAGATTAAAAGATTTTAGTGAAAACGATATGGAATCTGGCACGGCGATCATGCTTCGATTGGGAAATTTTTAAATTAAACGATTCTTAACATTCCGTCAACATTTGTGTGCTAATTTAGTTAGGAATACACCAATAAGGAGTGAAAGCATGAAT
>NZ_JBAVFI010000493.1:0-11122 GCF_049588175.1 Mesobacillus sp. | reverse complement strand
GTGTCAATCTGATATACTTCTGTCTTTTTATACTCATATTACATCATATCCTCTTCTTGGAATGATTTCGTTCTCTTGAACTGCCATAAAGCTACACCGATAACGATCAGTGACAACAGCATGGTGATAGCGGCAGCTTTAGAATATTGTGCAGATGTCATGGTGAGTTTGTAAATCCACGAAATCAGGATATCCGTTCCTCCGGCGTTTCCGCCTGGAACTGCAGGACCCCCGCCATTAAAGAGATAAATTATATTAAAGTTATTGAAGTTAAAAGTGTATTGGGTAATCAGGATTGGCGCTGTCGCAAATAGCACAAGCGGCAAAGTAATACTTTTGAACTTTTGGAAGTTTGTTGCTCCGTCAACAGTAGCTGCTTCATAAAGTTCTTCAGGAATGGATTGAAGTACTCCAGTCGTCATTGCAAAAATGAACGGGAATCCAAGCCATGTCTGAATCAAAATCAATGCAATTTTTGTATACATAGCTTCAGTCATCCAAGGAATTGGATCAATTCCAAAGAATCCAAGGATGTCACGGTTGATGGCACCGAATGATTCATTGAACATCCCAGCAAAGACAAGAATAGAAACGAATGCTGGAACTGCCCATGGAAGAATGAATACTGTACGAATGATTGCTTTCCCTTTAACATCCTTTTGGTTTACGAGGATTGCCAGGAACATACCAAGCGCTACCTGGAATGTTGTTGCGACAAATGTCCAGATGATGGTCCAAGAAAGCACTGAGAAGAATGTTTGACGCCATGATTCCAATTGGAACAGGTCGAAAAAGTTCTTTAGCCCTACCCAGTCTACAAGCTTCGCAGGCGGAGAATGGTAAAGGTCATAGTTTGTAAATGCAAGCAGTACTACAAATATGATTGGAAAAACAACAACGAAAATCAGCAAGAGGAATCCAGGTGACATGATCAAATAAGGGAATCCATTGTCCACTAAGTTATTGTATTGCTCCTTTAGGGTACTCAGGTTTAAGCCCATGTCCCTTTTTAAACCGGTCTTATACGCATCATTCAAGTTAAACAGATAGAAACCGATTCCAAAAACGAGGACAATGACAGCCAGTATCCCTTTTACAAGCAAGAAGATTGAATGGTCACGAGGTGTTTGTTCACCAAGTGTGAAAATCCCCCACAATCCCATGTTTAGGAGGTCAGAGAAAACTCCGAAGAATGCCCCTGTTAAAATAAGAAAAGCGATCCCTTTTAAATATTGTTTGTTGTACAGCTGTCCAAGCCCTGGAACGATCGAAAGGGCTGTTGCTATTCTGCGGTGGTTGGATTGATAGGATTGCTCTTTCATCCTATATTCCCCTTTCTCTTTCTATGTTTTTGACTCTGTTAAACGAGTCTGTTGATTTTCGTTCCAGGCGCTTCGCTTTCCGCGGGGCTGGCGTTGAGCCTCCTCGTCGCTTCGCTCCTGCGGGGTCTCACCTGACCAGCTGAGCCCGCATGAGTCTACGCGCCTTCCACTACAATCAACAGGGTTAAAAATCAACAGTCAACTTTAACAGAGCCATGTTTTTAAAAAGCATCAGATGCTTTATGAGAACGAATACATTTATATATATGCTCAGTTTCTATCTGTTTTCACTCTCATGAAGCATCTGATTGATATAAATCTATTTTAGCGCAAACGTTTGCTCAATGAAAGACTTTTTTACTGCACTTTTCGGAAACATTGTGACTTTTCTCTTAATGGACCAAATTGGTATTTTTGCTTGTAAAATACAGCAGTACCTCCCCTTGGAAGGTACTGCTGTATACTATATTATTTAGAGTGGTTTTGCTTGATTTGTTGCTCGATTTGCTTCACAGCACCATCAAGTGCAGCTTTAGGCTCAGCTTTGCCTGTTACAACAGTTTGCAATGAGCTTGCCATTGGTCCCCAAACTTCTCCCATTTCAGGAATGTTTGGCATTGGAACTGCATCTTGAGTTTGAAGAGCAACAGCTTTAGCACCTTCGTTTTCAGCGATAGCTGAATCGTCAACTAATGCAACGTTTGTAGGTACTTCAGCAGTTTGTTCGAAACGGTATTTAGCATTTTCATCGTTTGTCATGAATTCAATGAACTTTGTTGCCCATTCTTGGTTCTTAGAGTAAGAAGATACGTGCCATCCTTTAACACCCATGAATGTTTTCATTGGAGTACCGTCAGCGAATTTAGGGAATGGAGCAACACCGAAATCGATGCCAGCATCTTTCATGCCGCCGAATGCCCAAGGTCCGTTCATTACAGATGCAACTTTACCTTCATTGAATAGTCCATCCATAGCAGATCCGCCGTTTTCACCAACGATTCCGTTAGGGAAAAGCTTTTCAGCATACCACTTTTGGATGTACTCAGTACCTTTTACAGCACCTTCGTTGTTCAAGCCAAGATCTTGCGGGTTAAGAGCTCCGTCTTTATCCCCAAACACATATCCGCCGTTACCAGCGATTGGTGCGTGAGCGAAGTAGAAGTTATCCCAAAGAGCTAGGAAACCGTACTTGCCATCTTTAGTGTTAGCTTTTGCGAATTCATATAAATCTTCCATTGTAGCAGGAACTTCAGTCATAAGAGCTTTGTTGTAGATGAATACTGGAGTTTCAGCAGACTTTGGAAGTCCGTATAATTTTCCATCGAAAGATTGTGCAGCGATAGAAGACTCAGAGAAAGTCTTTTTCACATCGTCACTTACATTCAGTTCAGCGATGTGCCCTTGAACAGCAAGTTCACCGATCTGGTCATGTGGAAGTGTGATGATGTCTGGGCCTGTTCCAGCAGGTCCGTCAAGACGTAGTTGTTCTTTCATTTTTGTAGCCATTTCTACTTCTTTGAACTCAATTTTGATACCGTTTTCTTTTTCGAAGTCAGCAGCTACCTTTTTAAGCCAGCCAGACTTATCTTTATCTTCCCATACTACAAGCTTCTCTGGTTTAGAAGCATCTTCTGTTTTTTTCTCGCCATTGTCTGAACCTGTCTTCTCTTCTTCTTTAGGTCCACAAGCAGCAAGAGCGCCAACCATTAAGATCAGCATCATGAAAATCGATAATGCTTTTTTCATGTGTATACCCCTCCTAAAAATGTTTATACTTTTTTAATTGCGCAGAACGCCCAATTACTGTGCAAACGTTTGTAATGTTGTTTGCAAGTCTATGAAAACGATTGCACAACCTACTTCTTATTATAAAGACTTAACCGATTTTGACAACTAGTTTTTAAAACTTTTTTCCTAATCAGCGTCTTTCGTTAATTTTTTGTGAATCAGCTTTTTTATAATTGACATTTCAAAAACTGTGTTCTACCCTTGTTTTAACCTTGATTTATAAATGAAAGGAATGGTTCTACTTTGTTAAAAGAAGCGATTTATCACCGTCCCAAAGATAATTATGCATACGCTTGCACTAATGAAGAGCTACATATCCGAATCCGCACAAAAAAAGAAGATATAAAAGAAGTTTCACTTCTTAACGGCGATCCTTATGACTGGTCGGATAATAAATGGAATACGAATATTGTTCCGATGATCAAAAGTGGTTCTGATCAACTATTTGATTACTGGTTTGTCTCTATCAAGCCTCCATATCGCAGAATGCGTTACGGGTTCATTTTAAATGACGGAAATGAATCCGTGTGTTTGACTGAAAAAGGCTTCTATGACGAACCGCCTGTTGATGACACAGGTTATTATTTCGCATTTCCTTATTTAAATAACATCGATGTTTTCCGTGCTCCTTCCTGGGTTAAAGACACCGTTTGGTATCAAATTTTCCCTGAACGGTTTGGAAATGGTGACCCATCGATCGATCCTGAAGGCGCATTGCCATGGGGAAGCGCTCCGCCTGAAAAGGACAATTTCTTTGGCGGGGATATTGAAGGAGTCATTCAGCATATTGACTACCTAGCAAGCCTCGGGATCACCGGTATTTATTTTACGCCTATTTTCAAAGCTCATTCAAACCATAAATATGACACGATTGATTATATGGAATTAGACCCTCAATTCGGCGACAAAGAGACCTTGAAGCGACTTATCAAGGTTTGCCATGAGCGTGGCATTAAGGTAATGCTCGATGCTGTGTTTAACCATAGCGGCTTCTACTTCCCGCAGTTCCAGGATGTTCTGGAAAAAGGAGAGGAATCTCCTTACAAAGACTGGTTCCACACTCGCGAATTTCCACTGGTAATGGAGCCGAGGCCAAATTATGATACGTTTGCTTTTGAAAAATCGATGCCAAAATTGAATACCGAGAATCCCAAAGTCATCGAGTATTTATTGGAAGTCGGACGCTACTGGGTCCGCGAGTTTGATATTGATGGCTGGAGGCTAGATGTTGCCAATGAGGTTGACCATTCCTTCTGGAGAAAATTCCGCTCTGAGGTAAAAGCGATCAAGCCTGAGCTGTACATCCTGGGTGAAATATGGCATGACTCCATGCCTTGGCTGCGCGGCGACCAATTCGATGCCGTCATGAACTATCCTTTTACGACTAATATCTTGAATTTATTTGCCCGCAACAAAATTTCGGTAAAAGAATTCATTGAAAATATGACCACAGTCAACCATATGTATCCGAAAAACGTCAATGAGGTTGCCTTCAACCTGATTGGCAGCCATGATACACCCCGCATCCTGACTGAATGCGGTGGAGATATAGATAAGGTAAAACAAATCTTTACCGTACTCCTTTCATTCATCGGTACACCGTGTATCTATTATGGAGATGAAATCGGCATGAGCGGTGCTCAGGATCCAGGCTGCCGTGAGTGCATGAAGTGGAATGAAGAGGATCAGAACAAAGATATGTTCAGCCACGTCCAGAAGATGATTCAGCTTCGCAAAGAAAATCCGCTTTTAGCAAATGAAGGCGAATTGCATTTCATTCCAGCTGATTACCATGAAAGCTGCTTCGCTTATACAAAATCGAATGGATCAACAACAATTCTGGTTGTTGTTAACATGAGCAGCGAAGAAGCAAGCTACCCTCTTCCATTTAATTTAAATGGAAAAAAAATCACGAATATCTATACTGGTGAAGAATTTGCGGCAGAGAGTGATGACTTGGTTGCTTCGATTGCTGGCAAAGGATTCGCATTATTCCAATTCTAGTATTACAAACCCCTTTTCCGGTATTGGGAAAAGGGGTAATTTTTTTGGAATACGAATAGTTAGAAGGGTGATTTCAGAACATTATTGCGGTTTAGCTGGAGTCTCGCAAATCTTCACTATAAGTCTTTTAATATCTTGGTTGCAGGATTTTTACAAAATTCATTGAATTTGAGTCGGTGTATTGAGGTATTTAGTTAGATAAATCCTGGTATCTAGCTGATGTTGTGCAAAGTCCAGCTGAATTTACTGTTCAGGCACGGATAGTATTACACTATTAGTTATTTTTTACCCGAGTTGCGGGATTTCGACAAAATCTCGCGGGATTGAGTTGGTTTCTTGCGGGATTAAGCTGGATTCTCGCGGAATTAGGCTGCATTCTTGCGGAATTGCCAGCCTGTTTTTGAGAGTTAATATCCGGTTATTTAGTTTTTCCGTAATTGTTCATGAATCAATTGGTTTAGGAAAAATTTTGTCTAGCTTGCAAATCATTTCTTAAATAATTTGCTTTAAATTACTCCCATTGTCTGTATAATTAAGGAATTACAACATGGAGATGCATATCATATGAAAAAAACTGCTAAACTATCTTTGTTTGCCATAACCTGGCCTTTATTTATTGAAATCATGCTTTATATGCTGATGGGAAACGCGGATACACTGATGCTTTCCCTGTATTCGGATAATTCAGTGGCTGCTGTTGGTGTTTCCAACCAGATTCTTTCGATGGTCATTGTCATGTTCGGATTTGTTGCTACCGGTACAGCCATTTTGGTAGCCCAAAACCTTGGTGCAAAAAGAGATGACGAGGCACGTGAAGTTTCTGTAGTATCCATTGGGGCAAATCTCATTTTTGGATTGCTGCTTAGTGCTGGTGTATTCTTTTTTAGCGAACCATTGCTTAGATTGATGGACCTGCCGCCAGAATTGTTTGATGAGGCGAACGCCTACTTAAGGATTGTCGGAGGATTTTCATTTATTCAATCAATGATTATGACGGTGGGCAGCATTGTCCGAAGCTATGGCTTTACCCGTGATATCATGTACGTAACAATCGGAATGAACATCCTTAATGTCATTGGCAACTATTTGTTTATTTTCGGACCATTCGGAATTCCAGTTCTCGGTGTTGAGGGTGTGGCAATTTCCACTTCTGTCAGCAGAATTCTTGGATTGATCGCTGCCTTCTATGTGATGATGCACAGAATTCCTGGCTCACTGCCAATGTCGATGCTGTTCCGTTTTCCAAAAAAACATCTTAAAAATCTGCTCAATATCGGGATTCCTTCTGCCGGAGAGCACCTTAGCTACAACGGGTCTCAAATGCTGATTACGTATTTTATCGCAACGCTCGGCACCCAGGCATTGACCGCCAAGGTTTATACACAAAATGTCATGATGTTCGTGTTCCTATTCAGTATAGCCATTAGCCAGGGCACCCAGATTCTGATTGGCCATATGGTTGGCGCAAAAGAAATTGATAATGCTTATAAGCGTGCTCTTAAAAGTTTAAAGCTGGCGATCATCATATCAATAGCTGCAGCGGGAGTCATTTCTATTTTTGCTAAGGATCTTTTGGGGATTTTCACTGATAATATGAGTATTATTGAACTTGGCAGCACTCTGATTCTCTTAACTATCATTCTAGAGCCAGGCAGATCCTTCAATCTAGTGCTGATTAGTTCACTAAGGGCAGCCGGCGATGTCCGATTCCCTGTCTATATGGGGATTATCTCCATGTGGGGAGTCAGCGTGACTCTATCTTACTTCCTGGGAATCTATCTTGAACTAGGCCTTGTTGGCATCTGGATCGCGTTCATAGCCGACGAATGGCTCCGCGGACTGTTTATGCTATGGCGCTGGAAATCAAAGGTCTGGGTTAAGAAGTCATTTGTACCTGAAAAGAAGCCTGTCCTTGTTGAATAAAGATTTAAGCAAGCCCCATTCCAGGGCTTGCTTTTTTAATCTGCAATATTAATATTATAATCCCTGAACCAAATATGAATCTGTGCGAGCTGTGCCAGAAGCTGAGGTCCTGTCATTAATTGCCCGAACCATGGAACCTTGAATGATGCCCCTTCTGTCTCTATCATGGCTCTTAATGTGCTCTTATCGAAAAATTCGTGCAGCGCACTGTTTGAATCAGCCATGAACTCAGAGAGCATGCTTTGAACTGCCTGCGTATATCCAGGATGATGCGTTTTTGGGTAAGGACTTTTCTTACGGTATAGAACTTCGTCTGGCAGTACACCTTCGAGTGCTTTCCTCAAGATGCCTTTTTCCCTGTTGCCATGCATTTTCATTTCCCAGGGGATATTCCATACATATTCAACAAGACGGTGATCGGCAAATGGCACCCGCACTTCAAGACTCGCACCCATACTCATTCGATCCTTACGGTCAAGCAATGTCGTCATGAACCAAATGATATTCAGATAGAATAATTGACGCCGCTTCGCATCCTCTGGACGTTCTCCATCCAATACTGGCACCTCGGCTATGGTTTCCGAAAATTTGCCCATCATATAGTCTTCTAGATTCAATTTTTTTCGCCAGTGATCCCTTAGCATATTTTGGCGTTCACTGATTGATCTCATCCAGGGAAATCCTGACCGGTTTAAGTCTTCTTGTCTGTGGAACCATGGGTATCCGCCAAAGATTTCATCTGCACACTCACCTGATAGGCTTACGGTGAAGTCTTGTTTGATTTCCCGGCAAAACCATAAAAGTGAAGAGTCAATATCAGCCATCCCCGGCAGATCGCGGACATGAACAGCTTCCGTTAAATAGCTAGCCAAATCATGCTGTGAAATAATGCTATTATGGTGGGTAGTATGGAAGGTTTCGGTCATTTTATTGATCCAGAATGCATCTGCGTTCGGCTGAAATTCATTTTCTTTGAAATACTGGTCATTTCCTTCGTAATCAATTGAGTAAGTATGCAGGCTTCCCGTTCCTTTAGCTTTATAGTGGTTTGCGGCGATCGCGGTAATCGCACTTGAATCCAAACCGCCTGAGAGGAAGGTACAAAGCGGAACGTCAGATACTAGCTGGCGTGTCACAGCATCGGTGAACAAATCCCTTACTTTTTCTGAGGTCTCATCAAGAGTGTCTGTATGGACTTCACTTTTGACATTCCAGTATCTCCAGGTCTTAAGTCCATTTTTTGAAAAAGTCAGTCCGTGGCCAGGCCTTAGCTCCTTCATATTTTTGAAAATTCCTGCCCCAGGAGAACGCGACGGTCCAAGCCCGAAAACTTCGCAAAGTCCTTCTCTGTCTATCTCAGCCTTTACCTCAGGATGGGCTAAAAGAGCCTTTTGCTCAGAAGCAAACATAAGACCCGATGCTGCCTCGCGGAAAAATAGCGGCTTGACTCCAAGTCGGTCTCGGCCTATGAAGAGCTTTTCCTCCTGCTGGTCCCAAACGGCGAATGCGAAAATTCCGTTTAAATGTTCCAGGCAATTTTCCTTCCATTCCATGTAAGAAGTGAGCAAAACCTCTGTATCAGAATGGCCGTTAAATGAATATCCTATCAATAACAGCGCTTTTCTAAGGTCTTCTGTATTATATAGCTCTCCGTTATAGCAAATCGTATACCGGTTTTCGTCCTTTGATCTAGTCATTGGCTGTTTTCCGCCTTCAGGATCCACAACCACAAGCCTTTTATGTCCGAGCGCTGCATGTTTGGAAGTCCACACATTTGTATCGTCGGGACCTCTTTTACTTAAAGTTTCCGCCATTTTCACCATTGTTTCTCGTTCAGAATCCAAATTTTTTCTATAGTCAACCCAACCTGTTATTCCACACATTTTTGATCATCCTTTCAGCGGAACTTTTCTCGATGGTGTTTAAGCCATTCATACTTTCTGGAGTCTAATGATCGCTTAAGCATTACTCATCTTATGCAAATACATTCAAACTGGTTAATTAACCTATCTTTTTAAAAACGTGTTATAAATTCACCAAAATCTGTCTACAAAGATGGTGAGCGATAAAGTGAATCTTTCATCAGGGAAGTATTCTTCCTTTGGATGGGCAGATGAACCAATCGGACCTTTACGGGTAGTTAATCTTCATTTCCTTGCTGATTGCAACGGTTTCAATGGGGATCTCTGCCCGTTAATCTGTGCTAAATTACGGAGGATCCAGATGAACCGACAGCAAAGAACCAATCTTATTGAATTCCAGCCCAGGGCTTTTAACAACGGGACAGTAGAATACATCAATAATCAGTGGGTTTTTTTTGATGATGAAACAGATGAGGCGGCACTGGTTGAAGAATTCATCCACCAGGAAGTTGAGGTTCTGCGCAATAATAAATGGTGCAAGGGCTTTTTATTAGACAGTGTCTGTATCCAGACTGGGAATGAACAATTATACTTGCAGGACCAGGAAGTGATCAGAATCAGGAAGCAGCTGATTTATTCCTTTGAGAGGCTGTTGGATGAGTTAAATAATGAGGCATTCATCCAATTTATCAACACATTGAATTCCCTCAATTTTTCGATCTATGACTGCATCTATTGTTATAATCATCTGACTTTCCTTGATAATGAGAACGGGAAGTCAGGAGTGAATTTCTTAATCCTTGATAATGAAGAGTTTATTTGCAGTGTACAGCATCATTTCAATTATCATGAAAAACAAAATGACAGGTTTGAAATCACCATGAACAATGGCAAACGGGCTGTCATTGAAAGAATCTCATAAAACACGCGCTGGGGCTGAAACTCAACAGTTTGCCAGGGTAAAAATGCAAAGCAAAAGCCTGCACATTATGTGCAGGCTTTCTTTTTTATTTGGAAGAATATTCAACACTTTCTGCGGTACGGAATCCTTTTTCAAAGGCATCAGATTCAAGCGGTTTTTGGATATAGTATCCCTGGGCATAATGACAGTCCATATCTCGTAGTATATTCATTTGTTCATGTGTCTCTACACCCTCAGCCACAATCTTTACGGCAAGTCCCTGCCCCATTGTGATGATTGCTTTGACGATCGCAATGTCTGAAGGATCATTATGAAGATTATTTATAAAAGACTGATCAATTTTCAATGTATCAATCGGAAGATTACGCAAATAGCTCAATGAGGAATAACCGGTGCCAAAGTCATCAATCGAAACTTTCACCCCTAGATCCTGTAATGCCTTCATAACCGAAATGCTATAGGCTATGTCCTTCAGCATCGCACTTTCTGTCAGCTCGAGTGATAGAAACTCAGGTTCAAGCTGAGATATCTCGAGTGCTTTAATCACCTGGCCGATAAATGCATGCTGCTGAAATTGGTGTGCTGAAACATTTACCGAGACTCCCAGCTTGGGGTATCCTGAGCTTTGCCATTCTTTTGTCTGAATGCATGCGGTTGTCAGCACCCAGGCTCCAATTTCCTCGATCAATCCCGTTTCTTCAGCAAGCGGGATGAATTGTGCAGGTGAAACCAATCCAAGGTGTGGATGCTGCCAGCGGATCAGCGCTTCCGTGCAAGTAATTTCCCCAGATTTCAAATCCATCAACGGCTGATAGCATAAGTAAAATTCATCCTTTTGAAGTGCCTTTCTCAGGTAGCTTTCCAATTCAAGGCGTATAATTGCCTGGTCATTCATACCTGTGGAAAAATACGTAATCTTATTTCCACCTTGATTTTTTGAACGGTTCATCGCAATATCAGCATTTTTCACTAAAATATTCTCATCCAGTCCGTCTCCAGGGAATGAACTTATTCCGATGCTTGCGGTGACGATGAATTCCTGGTTCTGGTAATACAATGGTTTTGAAATGAAATTTTGCAGATCAATCGCTAACCTGGTTGTCTGCTCGATGCTCACATTCTTTGTAAGCATTAGTGTGAATTTATCGCCGCTGAATCTTCCTAAATACGATCCTTTCGGAAGGTTATTCTGAATCCTTGCTGCTATTTCCTTCAGGACAATATCTCCGGCATAATGCCCTAGGCTGTCGTTGATGATTTTGAATCGATCAATATCTATTACAAGAACTGCGAGGAGCTCC
>NZ_JBAVFI010000492.1:0-2731 GCF_049588175.1 Mesobacillus sp. | reverse complement strand
CCGACATTCCAGATGACAAGAGAGTAGATTGAGCTTTCAAAAGAACTTCCTCAAGTTCGTTTAAGCGTTCCAAAGTTACAACCAAATCGACTTTATCTCCTGCAGCTGACTGATACTCTTTGATCGTATCTTTAATTTCTCGTACCGCAGCCAACTGGTTAATTGGCAATATAGAATCGGTCAAAACTTTATAGATTGAGAGAGCATAGATTTCACAATCTCGCTTTAAATTTGCAGGGTCGATTTTATCGATTGTGTCTTCAACTGTATGCCACCACCAGCCAAAGCCTCCTGCCTCCTTTCCTGCAAATACTTGAAACACTTTTTGGGATAAAGGGTCATTAGATAATGGTTGTTCCGACATTCCCATAAATAAGGAAGGAACTCCTGCTCCCCAAAAAGATTGGTCAGCGTATTTCCCATATCTGCTTCCTATATAATTCTGATCGGCTATCTCCTTCACATAGAGAGCTGCTATCTCCTTCGTTTCACTCATACAGTTACTTTCGCTCAGTATGGTAGCTCCTTTGCCTCCGACAGAATCTATATAAAAATGCATGACACAATTCTCGTGGATTTCTTCCCAATGATGATCACAGTAGTTTTGAGATCCAGCATATCTGCCATGTGAATGTCCTGACCAAAAAGCAAAACGGATCGATCTTTTCAATTGCTCTTTATATTTGGAAAGCACTCTTGCCACCTCTAGCATAGTCGCGTTCGCAGACCCGTTATCCATGGCTCCGTAATGCCACGAATCGATATGACCACTGAATAAAACAAAATGCTCTGGTTCCTCTTTACCTTTAATGTCGGCGATTAACGTGGGGATTTTTGTCCATTTCGTTTCAACCTCGGTATGTAGTTCTACCTGGCCCTCCCCTTCGTCAATCCACTTTTTAAGGATTTCACCAGAATCATCATTTACTGAAATGACAGGAATCTTCGGCATTTGGGTAATATTATCGGCAGTCGGGCTCCCCCAGACAGTCGAAACAATCATTTCATGTGTAAAAGGTCCATTAATAAAGATGGCTCCAATAGCTCCCGCTTCCCAGAGCTTTTTTAAAACCACTGGACTCGCAATACCTTCTAAAACAGAAATTTTGCCGTAACAATGATCAAGTTTATCATCCGTAAACTCACCAATATAAACAGATTCTCCTATTAACCCGCCTTCTTTAGTAGACGGTGCCATGGAGTGAGTAATACAAGGCAGATCGATATCTCCCACCTTTAAGCTCGCCTTACCAGGAAGAGAAATAAACGCTTCGTGAAAAGAGAGTTCAGTCTCTAATCCAAAGCTATGGAGAATCTTTTGGACATAATTGAAGGCGCGAAGCTCTTCTTCAGATCCTGACAACCTTACCTCTTTGGCGATTTCCTTGTTATATTCCATTAGTTGATTAGCATCAATTTGGGATATTATCTCTCTTTCAATCACCGTCAACTTTTCCAAGGTTCTCACTCCCATTCCTATTTATTACTGAATGCCACTCTCGATCCAAAATACTCATCTCATAATAACTCCAATAATTTTCACCAATCCTGGAAGCTTCTCTAATAAGTCCCTCACTTTGAAAACCCATTTTCTGATAGAGTTTAAGAGCTGGAGTATTGAAATCATATACAGCAAGGCTTACCTTATGAAGTCCAAATTGTACAAATGCTATATTTAAAAGCTTATTGACCATTAAAGGAGCTAAACCCTTGCCTTTCATCTCCTCATCACCAATTAGGACTCGGCACATTCTCGCTGTCCTATTATGCAGATTGATTGAACCAAGGGAAATATGCCCGATTACCTTCGATGATTCAAGGTGAATAACCTTATAAGCATGTACCTCTGACCCTTTTTTATTTGCTTCCTTCAAATACTTAATGAGCTGTTGGTCCGTCAGCGGAAAGGAAAATCCTGACCCGCTCCATTGCAGTAAGAATTCAGGACTATCAATCCAGCTTATAAGTTGTGGGATGTCCTCTTCTGTAAAGTATTCTAATTCGATCATGTTGACGATCTCCCTTTGAGGAAAATATTAAATTTAGAGAAGGTGAAGCTCCCAAAAAGCCTCACCTTCCATTTTTATTGTTTCAACGTGTTAAAAGCATCAAATTCTACACCGTGCAGCTTGCTGATTGCTTTAATAAAGGTTTTTGTAGTATGAGGAGTGTCATACAGAATAGAAAAATATTCTGATCGTTTCTCTTTTGGAGTTTCTTTATAGGCGTTTCCTACCATCCAGCGGCCATAGTAGTAGCAAGGGAAATAGGTTTTCTGTATAGGATCTGAGAAGAATCGGAAGGCATTGTTTGCTTCAATTTCGGTTATTCCGCCTTTGTTGATTAAATAATCTATCGCTTCCTCCCTGGATACCTGGCCAAGGTTATACATAAAGCAGGCATTAGTGGTAAACATCCTTTGATAGTCTAGATAATTCCTTGCGAGCAGATACTGTTGCTTTTGTTCATCTGTTACACCAGGTGTTTCCTCATTTAAATCGTCCCAGCCGAGAAAGCTCAGGGCTGTTTCTGGACCACCTTCAAACAATGCATTGGTAGGACTGTTGATTAAGTAATACGAAGCTTCAAGTGGAAGCTTTCCCTGCTGGAACAAGTAATCCCAGCGACAGTAGAACGCCTGGTGCCCTGGATAACCTTCATGTGCCATGATTTGTGCAAGAATTGGCTCTGTCCATGGGCGGTCAATATTGAAGGTTAAGTTTCCGCGATA
>NZ_JBAVFI010000491.1:0-1529 GCF_049588175.1 Mesobacillus sp. | reverse complement strand
AAAATTTTCGAAGTAACCAACCGTAATACCAGGTTTCACTTCAACCATATATTCTTCACTATTGACAACGTTGTTTCCGAAATCATTGATGATCCATTTATAAATAAATGATCCACCTGTTACTGAAGTTCCAGGAATCGTAACAGCGTATTCACCAACTTTGTAGTCACCAGAAATTCTTGAAGCCGACAAAGTTTGCCATTCATTGTTTCCATCCAGATAACTTAATTCAACAGATGAAACGCTGATGTTATCTGTCACTGTTACCGTCAAGTCCAGATCCATTCCTTCATACGTTTCTATAGGAGCACTATGTTCAAAGACTGGAGATTCTTCATCTTCACCTTGTTTCGTAACTTGTCCACCAATTTTCCCAATACCGTTCATGATTGAAGACACCGCTTCATACGCATCTACTAAACCGTACCCATACCCGTGATTCGGTGTTTGTGGATATTGTGCGTCAGTTAATGGGATTGCTGTTTCAAGTAAAATTTGTTCCATTTCTTCAACGGTTAAGTTAGCGTTTACTTGGCGCAACAATGCCGCAACCCCGGATATAGCTGGACCAGACATCGATGTTCCATTCCAACCGCCTTCATAGCCACCTCCAGGTACAGAAGAACGGATATTTACTCCTGGGGCCGAGATATCTGGTTTGATTTCAGCATAAGGAGAAGGTCCTCGTAAAGAGAAATTACCTACTACGTTGTTAATATCAGTTGCACCTGTTGCAAATGATTCAGGATAGTTTGCAGGTGATGCAACAGAACCCGGACCACCTGGATTTGTTGGCGTTGTGTTTCCTGCTGAAAATTCAGGGAAAATATCTGCTGCACGCCAGTTGGTTACTACATCACGATACCATTCGTCAAGACCTGGACCACCACCCCAAGAGTTGTTTACAACATCTGGAGCCATATCAACACGGGCATTTCCTTCAGAATCTGTTGGTGCTAATATCCATTCTGCAGCTTCTAGTAGGTCGACATCTGACCCGCCATTTGCAGTAAATGCTTTAACAGAAATGAATTTCGCACCAGGGGCTACTCCAACCTTGTTGGATCCATTTGGTTCACTACCTACCATTGTCCCTGTCACATGTGTTCCATGATCTAAGTCATCGTATGGCGTGGTTTGTCCAGTTGTTGCGTCAAACCAGTTGAAGTCATGATTTGCCTGACCCGTCAAAGCATTATAACCACGATATTTTTCTTTTAATGCTGGATGATCCCATTGAACCCCTGTATCGATACTTGCTACAACCGTTCCGGCTCCATCAATTCCCATTGCCCAAACATCGGGAGCTTTAACACGCTGAACATTCCATTCAATATTGGCAACTTCAGATGCAGGTGCAACAGCTTCTTTCGTTTTCGTTGTAAAAAGTTGTCGCATTTCATTCGGCAGCACTTTTTCAACTTCCGCAAAAGAAGCTACTTTTTCAGCTACTTCTTTCGTTGCTGTAACAGCCATCCCGTTTACAATATAATACGAATGGATATCTTCAACATTGCCTTTAGCAGCTT
>NZ_JBAVFI010000490.1:0-2969 GCF_049588175.1 Mesobacillus sp. | reverse complement strand
ATTTCGGTTTCGCTTTTCTTATAAAATCATTTCCGATTGCACGTAATGATAAAGAAGTTTAGCTGTATTTCCAATTGAATCCTTATGTGTTCTTTCAAATGCATGTGAAGAATCGATGCCAGGCCCGATCAAACCATGGATAATATCATTTCCTGAACGGATCGCTGCAGATGCATCTGACCCGTAGTATGGATAAATGTCCAGCTTGTAGCCAATTTGATTATCAATCGCAAGCTGTGTGAGTCTTTTTCTGAGTTCATAATGATACGGTCCGCTCGCATCCTTTACACAGATCGAGACAGTATATTCATCTGTCGATTGCCCATCGCCCATGGCGCCCATATCTACTGCCAGATACTCCACTGTTTCAGGAGGAATATTGGAGTTGCCTCCATACCCGATTTCTTCGTTATTGGAAATCAGGAAATGTGTAGTGTAAGGAAGTTCGATTGCTTCCTTCTTTACCTGTTTGATCAGCTGAAGAAGGATTGCTACACTCGCTTTGTCATCAAGATGACGGGATTTAATGAATCCAGATGACAAAATCTGAACCCTTGGATCAAATGAGATAAAATCACCGACTTCAATCCCTAAAGCTCTTACGTCATTAGCGTTATTCACTTTTTCATCGAGGCGGACTTCCATATTATCTTGATTGCGTTCAGCTTTGCCAGCATCTTTATAGACATGAACTGAAGTTTGATGCATTAAAATAGTGCCAGTGAATTTTTTCCCTGAAGATGTTTCAATTTCACAATACTCACCTTCAATGGAATTGAAATTAAAGCCGCCGATTAAATCCAGTTTTAGACGCCCACTAGGCTTGATTTCTTTTACAATCGCACCAAGTGTATCTACATGGGCAGTTAACATTCTATGGTTCTGCTGATCCTTGCCGGGTAAAGTCGCAATCAATCCACCTTTGCGATTCCTCTTTGTTTCAACCTTTAATTCCTTTAGGAAATTCTCAACATATGTAATTACTTCATTTGTATTTCCTGACGGGCTTGGAATACTGACCAAAGCTCTCAATAAATTCAGGGTTTCTTCTGTGTTTGGATAAGTCATGGGAAAACTCCTCTCTTTCAAACAATCATATAACTTTTATTATAATCTTATTTTATGAAGCACAGTAATCAATTTTATATCTTGCTGTTGAAGTGAAGATTTTTTAATGAAGTCATCTCTAACCAAATCCATTCATATTTTGGTTTGGGGAGGAGATATAAATGAATGGTTATTGGTTCAGGTATTCATTGGTTGAATGGTGCAAGGACATGGAAACAAAATTGGCTTCTATGCGAGGACAACTGGAGGATTCCAATGAAGAAGCAACACTTCAGAAATGGGAAGAAACTCTTTTAGCAATAAAACATGAAGCTGATAACGGGGATGATCAACAAGATTTATACGCTAGAGCAAGGAGCTTACAAGAAGACATATCCGGTTTAGCGAACGTGTCAGAGGATGAATTTGCACGGCAACAGGGCCAAAGAGTTCAACCTGTACCAATTGGAGGGCATCGCTTGCCGCCTCTTCCGTATGCTTATAATGCACTTGAGCCTTTCATTGCCGAAGAAATTATGAAGCTCCATCATTTGAAGCATCACCAAAGTTATGTGGATGGATTGAATAAAGCAGAAAGAGAAATGTTAAAAGCGCGTGAAAGCGGCGATTTTAGTTTAATCAAGCACTGGGAAAGGGAAGCAGCTTTTCATGGTTCAGGGCACTATCTTCATACCATCTTTTGGACGATCATGAGACCGAATGGCGGGGGTGCCCCGAAAGGCCAGTTAGGAAAATCGATCAATGATACGTTCGGCAGTTTTGATAAGTTCAAGAAGCATTTCACAGAAGCTGCGAAGAATGTGGAAGCTTCTGGCTGGGCAATCCTTGTTTGGTCTCCTCGAGCCCACCGTTTGGAAATACTCCAGGCTGAAAAACACCAGAACTTAACTCAATGGGATGTAATCCCGCTGCTCGTACTGGATGTTTGGGAGCATGCCTACTATCTTCAATACAAAAACGAACGGGCTAAATATATAGAAAATTGGTGGAATGTAGTCAATTGGCAAGAGGTAGAACAACGATATAATAAAGCAAAAACAATTATGTGGCAGCCATTTTAAAAAATACAACTAAAAAGGGTGATGAAACGTCGCCCTTTTTTGTACCATACACATAAAAACCTTCCATCTTGACAAAACTAAACATATGTTCGGGAGGTGATTCTATGGAAAATAAGGATTTCAACAAAATTTTTAATGAATACAAAGAGCAGAGCAAAGGACAAGCTCTAATCGAGGCGGATGATTTGCAGCCTGGCAAAGAGCATATTGTAGCGGTCCGCAAGAATGATGATGGTGATATCATTGCATTCAAGACAGAGCAAGGCAGGGAATTAGATTACATTACAGCTCTGAACGAAGCAAAAGATGGAAAGCTGGCTCATGTTGACGTTTTCCATAAATATGGACGTGATATCATTCGAAGTGAACCGGATGGAATTAAAGAGAACAATCTAGACAACTTACCATTATTCTAAAAAGAATTGTTAGGCTGAAGTACAAAATTATTCGATTAAAGGCTTCCATTGCATTCTGGAAGCCTTTTATTATTTCTCTACATAGCTTATGATTTTGCGAACTTTGTTTCAATTCTAAGGGGTATCCTGAAATTTACGTAAAAGAAATAAAACTATATGTTTTTTTTACGTAATGCCAATAATACATTTACATTTTTAGAGTTAAATAGTAAATGGATAAACTAATAAAAAGTTATTGGAGGATCAATATGAATAAAAAAAGAATGACTAAAAAAGGTGCAACGGTTGCCCTTGCCCTGGCATTAACGATTCCTGCTCTAACACCTGCAGCTGCAGCTGAAAAAGGTCAAACTAAAATAGATTCTGTAAAATTTAATGGCATGCATGCCCCTTCAACAATTGAACAAATGGTACAAACCTATAC
>NZ_JBAVFI010000489.1:0-5595 GCF_049588175.1 Mesobacillus sp. | reverse complement strand
CGGCAAAAAGCTAGAAAAAAACATTAATTCCATCTACAAGCAGATTCCGAAGGGTTTCTACTGGTCTGGCGATCATATGAAGCCAGAAGCCACCTTGCACAGCCAATTAACCAAGGAAGAACTCCTTAACATGTTCACTCGCCTTCAGACTGTGAAAAAGGCTGAAATATTATGCGGTTTGAACATTCCGCGCGAGCAAGCTGTCGACATTAGCGGTGAAGAAATGCTATCCAAAATTGAGTTTGTATTTAAAGAGATATTACCCCTATATAAATTGGCATAAACATAAAAAAACGGCGGCAACTGCTCAGTTCCGACAAGCGCAGTCTGCCTACACCTGACAAATCTGGTGTCTGCATCGCACCATTACATTGGGATCGTTTTAGCCCTTCTGCACGGAAAGCAATTTGACTTTTTTGGACGGTACAGTACGCTATTCTAACAAAATAAGGAGCCCATTTTAAATGGGCTCCTCCTCATGTTGATTAATTAATACTTTCGTTTTTGTTGAGATATTTTTATCTTATTTCCTGAGCTGAGTTCTTTTATCGACTTAACAGCCTGATAAGAAGCGTAGCCGCTTACCTCTTCGAACTCATTAAAAAGTGTCTTTTCTTGAGCCTTTCCAGGTACGATTTCCTTGAAACGGCGATATGCCTGCAGCAAAACGTCCCGGTCAATTCCATTTTCATAAGCCTTTTCGATACATTCATAGAAATGGATTGCATCGACAATCTCATCTGTGGACCATGTGTAGTCAATCGGATATTGATATTCCATCATTTCACCTGCTTTTTAGACTTGCGTTTGTATTTGTTGTTATTTATATTGGCGCTGTTGGCTTGACTGGTGATTTCCGCTGCACTGAACATTTCACAAAAATCAACAATCATCAATAACAGTGCCAATAATTAAGGAAATGAGAACATAAAGTAAAAGATCCCTCAGAAAAAACAACATCGAGTACGTTTACAGCCAATTATTGATTAATCTTAGTAGATTTTACAGTTAATCAATCAACAGCGCAACAAATTCCCTAATTGCTCCAGGCACTCCTTATCTCTTCAGCTTCTCTTATTATTCTCTCAAATAATTCACACACTGCTGGCGAATCCTTTATCAGACCCATTACCTGTCCTGCCCAGCCGAATCCATTCTCTTCATCACCTTCATATATATATTTTCTATTAGCAGCGCCGCTTATTAAATCTTTTACTGCTTCATAATTGCCTCCATCTATTTTTTCGATTTCAATGATCCGTTCTGTCAGAGGATTTGTAATAGCCCTTGCTGGCATCCCGAGAGTTCTTTTAATAACAGATGTATCGTTTTCAGTTCCTTCGACCAGTCTGCGTTTGTACACTTCATTTGCATGGACACATTCCTTCGTTGCAATGAATCTGGTTCCCATTTCTATACCCTGGGCGCCAAGGCTTAATGCTGCCATTAGTCCTCTCCCATCGCCGATCCCCCCAGAAGCAATGACAGGTATATTGACTGCATCCACTACAGCAGGGATTAAAACCATCGTACCGATATCACTTTTACCAAGGTGACCTCCTCCTTCTTGCCCTACAACCATGACAGCATCTGCCCCCAGCTCTTCTGCTTTCTGAGCCTGCCTTTTCGCCGCTACAAGAACCAATTTTTTAATATTTGTACCCTTAAGCTGTTCAAAAATCGGGGATGGGTTTCCCCCTGTCATTGAAATTACAGGTACTTTTTCCTCTATCGCAACATCCAGATAATGAGAGAATGGTCTTCCATGCTGGCCGATCGCGAAATTCACTCCAAACGGATGGTCAGTCAACTCTCTGACCTTTTGAATTTCATGGCGGAGTGCCTCAGGGCCAGGCAATGACATTGCTGTAATTTGTCCTAGCCCGCCGGCGTTCGAAACTGCCGCAGCTAAATCGGAATAAGCTAAATATGCAAGCCCCCCCTGTATGATTGGATATTGAATTCCCAACAATTCAGTTACTTTTGTTTTCCAGTTCATATACTCTCTCCCTCGGTTAACGTTTTATTATTACTTCTATTTCATTTGCTGCTTTTCCTTTTTTTCTTGGCTCCGTTAAACAGGCTGTTGATTTTCGTTCCAGGCGCTTCGCTTTCCACGGAATAATTATGAAAAAGCCCAACTGCCGGCTTTTTCATAAGCAATTTCTTCTAGGGGCTGGAGCTAAGCCCGCAGGACACTGAAAGCTTCCACGAATTTGCCCACGCACGATGGAAATGCGTTAACATTTTCGGAGGAATCTACGCGCCTTTCACTACAATCAACAGGGTTTAAGAAAACAACATTAGGCTTTAACAGAGCCTTTTTCTTTTACCACCCTTGCATACCTAGATATGTATACGTAAATAAACCGCACTCCTGCAATATTTCTTTGCAAAGGATATTATTAGTGCTATAATGCATGTGTTTTATTTTTTAAAACAAAACAAAAATAACTTCCAATTGAACGATAAAATCTAATTAAATAAAGAGGTGTGATTATCAATTGTCACAAAACGAAACACCGTTATTTACTAGCCTATTAAAACACGCAGAAAAGAACCCGATTCAGTTTCACATTCCAGGCCATAAAAAAGGCAGCGGAATCGATCCTGAATTCAGGAACTTCATTGGAGATAACGCATTATCAATTGATTTGATTAACATTGGACCTCTTGATGACCTCCATTCACCGAAGGGAATCATCAAGCAAGCGCAGGAACTGGCTGCTGAAGCTTTCGGAGCGGACCATACATTCTTCTCCGTACAAGGTACTAGCGGTGCGATCATGACCATGATAATGACAGTATGTGGACCTGGGGATAAAATTATAGTCCCAAGGAACGTACACAAATCCATTATGTCTGCCATTGTATTCTCAGGTGCGATTCCAATCTTCATCCATCCCGAAATTGATAAAAATCTGGGTATATCCCACGGAATCACTACAGATTCTGTTGAGAGAGCCCTGGAACAGCATCCGGATGCAAAGGGATTGCTTGTCATTAATCCAACTTATTTCGGCTTTGCTGCTGATTTAAAGAAGATTGTCGAAATTGCTCATTCCTACAAAGTGCCTGTCCTGGTTGACGAGGCTCACGGAGTCCATATTCATTTCCATGAAGATCTTCCTTTATCAGCTATGCAAGCTGGTGCTGACATGGCCGCAACCAGTGTCCATAAGTTAGGTGGTTCGATGACTCAGAGTTCTATCTTGAACGTTAAAGAAGGACTTGTTTCCGCAAAGCGCGTACAATCAATCATCAGCATGCTTACGACTACTTCTACTTCTTACCTATTGCTTGCCTCACTAGATACTGCAAGGAGAAGGCTTGCGACAGAAGGAAGAGAGATCCTTGATCGTACTATAAAATTGGCTCAATGGATCCGCGGACAGGTTAATGAAATCGAACATCTTTATTGTCCAGGAGAAGACTTGCTTGGAACAAATGCAACATTCGATTTTGATCCAACAAAAGTGTTGATCAGCATAAAAGATCTGAACATCACAGGTTATGAGGTTGAACAATGGCTTCGTGAAAAATACAATATCGAAGTCGAGTTATCTGACTTGTATAATATTCTGTGCATCATAACTCCTGGAGACACAGAAAAGGAAGCGAAAATTCTTGTTGAAGCATTGCGTGAACTTTCTAAGGAATTTCACTATCTAGCAGAAAAAATCCATGCTGAAGTCATGCTGCCAGACATTCCGTTATTGGCGCTTACGCCTCGAGATGCCTTTTACGCGGATACAGAGGTTGTTCCAGTTGAAGATTCAGAAGGAAGAATCATCGCTGAATTCGTTATGGTTTATCCGCCAGGGATACCAATTTTCATTCCTGGAGAAATCATTACCGAAGAAAACCTTGTTTATATCAAAACAAACATGGAAGCTGGCCTTCCCGTACAAGGACCAGAAGATGATGAATTGAAATATTTCAGGGTTATTAAAGAACATAAAGCAATTCGTTAAAAAAAGCGCAAGCGCCTTGTTCAGCCCCGACAAGCGCTGGCCGACTAAAACCGCCACGTCCTGTGGCAACGTCGGCACTAGGACATCGTGTCCGTCGAAGTGCTGACCGGTGAAGTCGTTCTTTGACTCATTGGGCGGACCGAAGCGACTCGAGGGGCTAGGCTCTGGAGCTGGACATTTCTCGGAGTGAATTTTATACTTTCATATTCCATAAAAAAAAGGGCATGCTGCGCATGCCCTTTTATATATTCTTATCTTTCTTCTGCAACCTCATGGTCACAGCAGTCGCATTTTTTTGAATAAAGAACAGAAACTTTTTCATCTTCGAAATGGTCAATTGTGGAATTGCAAGTTTGACAAACGATTGTACCCATCTTTTCAAACCCCTTTTCGTATTGTTTTGAAAGCGCTTTAACTTCTTTAACTATATAATAATATAACACTATTGATATTTCAAGTATTAATTGTATAACACTTTTAATTATTTTTTTAATTATTATTGTTATATATTCATTAATAATATGTTTTACCTTTTATTAGTATGACACTTTTAATCCAACACCGGTAATGCACTTTAACATACAAAAAAATAAAACAGGCCAGTTTGGCCTGCTCCCGGATGTTATTCGTATTGAGTCTCGAATGGGGCCGTTGGCAGTTCTTCATTGAAAAATAAAGCGAGATCTTCAGCCTGACGTACTTCTGTAATATGGAATGCTCTTTGTAAAAACTCTACATCTTCAATATCCTTTGGGTCGAGGAGTGCTGAACGCCCCGTTTGCATACATACAACGAGCGGTTTTCCGAAAAACATATTTGTATACACGATCCCAAAGTCATACCGAGTATCATTGGTGGTAAACCCCACAAATCTGACTTGAACTTTTTCGTGTTCATCATAAAGCTTTTCGAATAGTTCCATATGCCTCCTCCTTTTTAATTAAATATTTAGAATATTATTATAATTAATTTTTGCCAAAAAGGCAAGGCATATGAAGCTAAAAAGCTTATATTCTATTGTCAATGCTTTTCCCTCAGTGATAAAATGATGGAGAATAGATTGGAAAAGGGGATTGGACAATGTCTAGTAATGCATATATAAAACTTGTTCCATCATCAACTCAGCAAGCCATTTCCACCGATGAACTCAAGGATTTATTTAATTACTACAAACAAATAACCACTAAAACCGGGGACCAGGTAGATTGGAACTATGAAAATTCCGCATTTCCTTATGAGCTAAAGGAAAAAGAAGAAGGCAGAGGTACATGGTTTTATCTGCAATCCACACAGGACCGCTACAATGCGATTTTATTTGGAGTAGACAAAGAAACAATTGTCGATGAAGATGATACAGAACGCGAGCAAACATACATACAAATTACGCTTCCTCCCACTGCTACCGCTGGCGACAAAGGGAAAGCCAACGAGTTCAGCAAATTCCTTGGAAAAAAACTGCAGGGTGAATTGCATTTATTCAACGGAAGAGTAATGTATTTCAATCCACGGAAATAAGATAAACAAACCACCTTTAATTGAAGGAACGTCGACTTAGACCATAAAGAAACGGCTGCTATTGAGCAGCCGTTTCTTTATTTGCAGGGGTCTCTATAAGATAAGG
>NZ_JBAVFI010000488.1:0-3451 GCF_049588175.1 Mesobacillus sp. | reverse complement strand
ATGTTAAATGTATCGATCTTCCAGCACAATTCCCGCGGATGAGTTTTGATGAAGCAATGGACAGATTCGGTTCTGACAAGCCAGACACCCGCTTCGGAATGGAACTGGTCGACCTTTCAGATACTGTAAAAGACTCTGGATTCAAGGTATTTGCTTCAGCAGTAGCAAACGGGGGCCAGGTTAAGGCGATTAATGTAAAGGGTGCAGCTGCTAACTATTCTCGTAAAGATATTGATGCACTTACTGAGTTTGCTGCTGTTTACGGTGCGAAAGGTCTTGCATGGCTTAAGGCTGAGGAGGATGGACTTAAAGGTCCTATCTCTAAATTCTTTGCCGAGGAAGACCAAGAGGCACTTAAAGCTAAGCTTGATGTCCAGGCTGGAGACCTGCTTCTGTTTGTTGCAGATAAGAAGAGCGTCGTTGCTGATGCACTTGGTGCATTGCGTCTGAAGCTAGGGAAAGAGCTTGACCTTATTGACCAAAGCAAGTTTAACTTCCTTTGGATTACGGACTGGCCGTTATTAGAGTTTGATGAGGAAGCAGACCGTTATTTCGCTGCCCACCATCCATTCACAATGCCGGTGCGCGAGGATCTTCCTTTGCTCGACAGCGATCCTGCTAAGGTAAAAGCTCAAGCGTATGACCTTGTATTGAATGGCTATGAATTAGGCGGCGGTTCATTGAGGATTTTCGAACGTGACATCCAGGAAAAAATGTTCTCTGTACTTGGCTTCACCAAGGAACAGGCTATTGAACAGTTCGGCTTCCTGCTTGAAGCATTCGAATATGGAACTCCACCACATGGCGGAATAGCCCTTGGCCTTGATAGAATGGTAATGCTCCTTGCAGGCAGAACGAACCTTCGCGATACAATCGCCTTCCCGAAAACAGCAAGTGCAAGCGACCTTCTTACAGATGCTCCTGGTGAGGTAAGCACTGCTCAGCTGGATGATCTTCACCTGGCATTGAATATTAAAAAAGACCAATAATATCCATTGTTCAATTCCTTGAACTTGATTCAAGGCTGTGTTATTATACTAACAACAGATGAAGAGTCCTGATGTGTTCGTTGTATAACCTGAAGTTTTGACCTAACATTTTTCCTTCGGGAGTCCGCGTTTTCGGGCCGCGTAAATGCCTCTGGCTAGAGGACTTACAGAAATCCGGAACAGGGCACCCACCTGCTGAGAGCGGGTTCAAGACGAAGGCAACCAACACGACGGCACGATTGGGACTCTTCCTACATAACTCAAGTTAAAACCATGCGAATCGCATGGTTTTTTTTTATAGGATTTTTTTTATCATGAAGATAGAACATAAATACTCTAATTCCTATAAAAATACTTGAAATTAAAGTAGAGTATGTTATATTCAAAAGCGGGTATAGATAGTAACATTAATTAAATCATGTTTGGAGTGAGTTTGAATGCTTCATCAATTTTCTAGAAATGAATTAGCCATCGGTAAAGAAGGCATTGATATAATGAAAAATAGTACAGTGGCGGTATTGGGAATCGGCGGTGTAGGCTCATTTGCAGCTGAAGCACTAGCGAGATCAGGAGTTGGCCGCCTGGTACTGGTTGACAAGGACGATGTAGACATTACCAATGTAAACAGGCAGCTTATCGCCTTGCTTTCAACGGTCGGCAAACCAAAGGTTGAAGTGATGCGTGACAGGATTAAAGATATTAATCCTGAATGTGAGGTAATTGATTTAAAGATGTTCTACACGGAAGAGACGTATGAACAATTCTTTAGCTATGGTCTTGATTTTGTAGTCGACGCTTCAGATACGATTTCTTATAAGATTCACCTCATTAAGGAATGTTTGAATCGCGGAATTCCAATGATTTCAAGTATGGGTGCTGCAAATAAGATGGATCCTACCCGTTTTATGATTGCGGATATTTTCAAGACCCACACGGATCCACTCGCAAAGGTGATTCGCACACGCTTAAGAAAAGAAGGGATTAAAAAGGGAATCCCGGTTGTTTTCTCCGATGAAAGCCCGATTGTAATCCGTGAAGATATACGTAAAGAGGTTGGCAATGATAATGCTGAAATACGTAAAGCGAAAATGCCGCCATCTTCAAATGCATTCGTACCTTCAGCTGCCGGACTGATCATGGCAAGCCATGTTGTAAGGGAGCTTTTAAAGGATATAAAGATTAAACGTGTAAATGATTAAGAAATAGAAGAAAGAACAAATATAAGCGGATGGGCGATTCAGAGCCCTTCCGCTTATTTTTTGCCTGTTATTTTCTCATAGATCATAGCAAGAGCCTGTTCGAACTTGCCAGTCTTTTTTGGCTTGTAATATATCTTGTTTTTAATTCTGTCTGGCAGATACTGCTGCTTTACCCATCCGCCCTCATAATCGTGTGGATAAAGATAGTCTACGCCTCTGCCCAGGTCTTTTGCTCCCTTATAATGGGCATCTCGTAAATGGTCAGGTACTTCGCCGCTGATGCCGGAGCGGATGTCTGCCAGTGCTGAGTCAATCGCGACAATTGCAGAATTTGATTTTGGAGATAGGCACAATTCTATCACAGCATTTGCCAGTGGGATTCTTGCCTCGGGGAAACCTACTCTTTCCGCAGCTTCGATTGCCGCCAGGGTCCTTTGTCCAGCCTGGGGGCTGGCAAGTCCAATATCCTCATAGGCAATGACCAAAAGCCGCCTGTTTATGCTCACAAGATCACCAGCTTCAATCAATCTTCCAAGGTAGTGTAGAGCGGCATTAACATCACTGCCTCGGATCGATTTTTGAAAACCCGATAGCACATCATAATGGGCGTCGCCATCTTTATCATGAGCGAGGCTTTTCTTCTGCATACACTCTTCGGCTGTTTCTTCATTAATAATGACTACTTCGTTTTCATCCGGTTCAGTAGACAGTACAGCAAGTTCAATAGCGTTCAAAGAACTTCGCACATCACCGCCAGAGGCAGTAGCGAAATGCGTAAGCGCCTCTTCTGTTATCGAGATATTTAAGCTTCCAAGGCCTCTTTCTTCATCTGAAATCGCTCTTTTTAAAGCTTCTTTTATATCATTTGGCTCGAGTGGCTTAAGCTCGAAAATCTGGCACCGACTCCGGATCGCTGGATTGATTGCATGATAAGGGTTGCTGGTAGTTGCCCCAATCAAAACAATCATTCCATTTTCAAGGTACGGAAGCAGGAAGTCCTGTTTGGCTTTATCTAAGCGATGTACTTCATCCAGCAGCAATATGACCTTTCCTGACATCTTTGCCTCTGCAGCAACGATTTCCATATCCTTTTTATTATTCGTTACAGCATTAAGTGTCCTGAACGCAAAATTCGTACTGCCGGCAATTGCGCTGGCAATCGATGTTTTCCCTATACCTGGCGGGCCGTATAAAATCATTGATGACAACTGCTTTGCCTTGACCATCCTATTTATAATTTTTCCTTCAGCTACCAGATGAGAC
>NZ_JBAVFI010000487.1:0-5264 GCF_049588175.1 Mesobacillus sp. | reverse complement strand
GACCTGTCTTATCCATATAAAAATAATTATCAAGGCTAAGGTAACCGCCAATACCGGTAATTAAGATGGTGATCAAAGTTGAAAAAGTTAAAATCAAGCTCCGTTTTTTTGATTCATATGACTTGAATAAATATATGGCAATGAATATCAATAGTACTGGTATGATCAGGAACATTGCTACCATGATGACATAGGATGACATTGGAGTGTCAAAAAACCAGTAGGATTTCTTTAAATAAAAGGACTGGTGTACAAATGCAACTAGGAATATACCAATTGGTACAGAGGCAAAAAGCAAGATAACTGCTGTAGTTACCAATATGCTCCCTGCACGGTCTGCATTGTGTTCTCTCAAAACAATCGATCCCCTTTTTCTAATCTCTCTTTTCTCTTTTAATCTATTCGACTTACAGTAAAATTTTTCCTTCTTTTTTTATAATAAAAGTAACAGGCACCCTCCAATTATTTGGAAGGTGCCTGTCACAAAACAAGACCAGTTTCATGTCTGAATCGTTGTATATGTGTCATTGATGGTGAAATAAAACTTATCAAGCTTTAGCCAAGTGATTTGTTTTCATTCTCTAAAACCTTGAGTAGACCGGTCTGTATACTTGCGAATGTAGGGTAATTAAAATCGAACTGAGAAAATGAAATTGCAGCTTCTGGAGATATACCAGCTATATAGCATTCTGCACCAATGATTCGCACTGTATCTCCTAACTTTTTGATATATGATCCTGTTTCATTATTCCACTCTGTAAGTCCACTAACATCAACTAAAACATATTTGATACGATGTTCAACTGTATATTGCAGAACCCTGTTCAAAAGCAGCTCGCCTCTGTCAAGGTCAAAATCGCCAAATAACGGAATTGCAATAGCGCTGTCCCAAATTTGCATGATTGGAACAGATAACGCCTTGATCAGCCTCTCCTTGCGCCATTCTTCTTCAGCAGTCGTCGTCACGTCCATAAGCATTACGATATATGCATGTATTTCATTATCCGAACGGACCGGGGTGATAATAATATCTGCGACAAACGTATCCTTAATATGAATTCTTGCTCTGTGGGTTGATGTTAAGCTACTCATGATATTCTCTTGTCTTGATGGAGTTATATGAAAAAAGGACATATTCAAACCGAGGATATTTTCAACTTTTTCTAAGCCGAATAAAGGCACTATATGCGATAAAAGGTTAGCAGCAGAAGGATTCATCCATACGACATTATAAGAAGTATCCGCAATTAAAATATTCTCTCCGATGCTTTCTAGTATATTCTCAGCGGGGACTGTATTCGGTAAAGAGCCTAAAGCTTTCATATTCTCTCCCTTTCGTAATGCAATTATGGGTAGTATATCATAAACATGCTTATAAAGTGATGACATGCCCTCTGTTAATTTGGACAGCAATTCTCATAAGGTTAATACGCTCTACCTTTCAGTAAATAGATAACCGCTTTGACCATTATTGACATCAAAATCTTCTTTATGCAGTTATGTCGGAATCATTAATCTATACTCCTCCTATTTTCTTGAAAGACGGTTTCAGCTCTATAGTATGTGTTCGTAATTTAATTGTATTTTTCCCCTCTACTCCTTGTCCCAAATGTTTATTCTTACACTGAAGTTGGTAATTAGAATAACATGGTAATTTTATTTAAATCATCATGATAAAACAAAATCAGAAAGGAAAATGTGAGATGAGAGAAGTGACTGTAACAGTAGATTTAATGGGCAAAAATTATTTGACCAATGTGATTGCTGAGCGTGAAACTCCAGAGGAAGAAATCATTGAAACTGCACGACAGCAGGTTTTGAAACAATGGACTGTTTAAAAAGTAAAAGGATGTTCCGCGAGCAGCAGAGCATCCTTTTTTATTGATATATTTTGAAATGTACTTATTGGATTTGCTTGATGATTCTTTTTGAAAGGAGAATGATTCGGGGAAGTAACAATCAAGCTTCATACAATTCTATTGGCAGTCCGTCTGGATCTGCGAAAAAAGTGAATTGTTTTTTTGTTAAAGGGTCATACCTTATAGGTTCTACTGTAATCCCATAAGCTTTAAGTTTTGTTATTGAAGAAGGCACATCTTCAACTTCAAAAGCGAGATGCCTCAGACCGGCTGCTTCGGGATAGCTTGGCCGCTCAGGGGCATCTGGAAAGGAAAATAATTCGATTTGGCAGTGATTTCCTACAGCTAAATCAAGTTTATATGAATGTCTATCTTCTCGATAGACCTCTGAGATCACCTTAAGCCCGAGAACGTTTATGTAAAAATCCTTGGATTTTTCATAATCAGAACATATAACTGCAACATGATGGATTTTCTTAAACTTCATATTCCTTACCGGTTATCTTGCCCATTTAATAATAGAAATTGTTGTTCCAGTTCCTGGCATGGAATCAATGTCAAAACTGTCCATTAAACGTTTAACGCCTGGGAGTCCTGCACCTAGCCCACCCGAAGTTGAATATCCATCTTGCAAAACCATGCGGATATCATTTATGCCCGGACCATTGTCGACAGCTGAAATATGAATTCCTTTTCTGCCGCTCTCTTCCAACACACTGATCGTAATTTGTCCGGTGCCCGCGTAAAGATAGATGTTTCTCGCAAGCTCCGATATCGCAGTCGTGATTCTCGCCTGGTCAACTCCGCCAAACTGCAGTTCCTTTGAAACTTCTCTCCCTTTTTGGCGGGCGAGTACTATATCAAATTCATTATTAATATTAATTAAAATTGGTTCTGTCATATGGCTAACCCTCTAACAAATGGCTTAATATCGTAATTCCTTGTTCAAGATCCAAGGCAGTGTGAACATTATCCAATGTTATGCCGAGTTCAATCAAGGTAATTGCAACAGCAGGCTGGATTCCGGTCAGCACCGCTTTTGTACCCATAAGACTAGTCATGACAATGACATCACCCAAAACTTTTGCGATAAATGAATCGATCATATCTACTGAAGTAAGATCGATTACAACCCCTTTTGCACCTGTATCCTTAATTTTATTCAGCAAATCCTCCTGAAAAGTAAGGACAGTTTGGTCATCTAATTCAACCTGTATAGAAACTAATAAATAATCTTTCAATTTTAATATAGGAATTCTCACTTCATCTATGCCTCCAAATCATTAAACTCACCAGAATTCACTATGTACAAGCACACGATATTTAAAAGTGTACGAATTCTCCAAGTGCACTTTAATAAATAAGATTTTAATTGGATTATACGTCAAAAACAGATGTATTTACAAATTTAAACTAAAATTTCCCCTCTTTTATAAAGATATAATAAATTTATACAATAAAGATAAAAAACCTCCAGAAAGGAGGTTTAAGTGTAAAAGGCTTTGGGTAAAGCTTAAAGACTATTTTAAAATGTTGTTTTTGCTCCAAGATAACGTGGCTTCCAGTAGGTATTGTTCATGTCACTGATTTCAACTCCTCTGGATGTACCAGCATGGATAAATTTATTGTTCCCAATATAAATCCCTGCATGTGAAGGGCCAATTTTATACGTTTCGAAGAATACTAAATCCCCTGCCCGCAGTGATGAAACAGGTTTTGTTGCATTCCAAATTGTTTCTACGGTGCGTGGAACCGTGATTCCAACCTTTGCGTATACATAATTCAAATATCCGCTGCAGTCAAAACCAGAGGGTGTACTGCCTGCCCAAACGTAAGGGACACCGATATATTTTTTCGCTTCAGTAATCAATGCGTTTACCTTAGAAGCTGTTGAGTACGTAGCCGTCACAGTAGCGTTTGCTACATTCGTTGTGACAGGAGCAGAAGCAGCTCCGGACAACTTCAAGACTTGGCCAGGATAAATTAAGTCTGAGTTAAGATTATTGATAGATTTTAAATCTGATAGCGATAAATTATGGCGAGCAGCAATGGTAGATAGATTGTCTCCACTCCTGACAATGTATGTGGTTGATGTCGATGCACTTGCAGTAATAGGTGACACACCTGAAACCTTCAACCTTTGTCCTGGATAGATGGCATCGGATTTTAAATCATTTAACGATTTTAGTTCAGTAATTGATAAACGATAAGTTTTTGATATTCCCCATAAAGTATCGCCTGTTTTAACGACATAAGTAGTTTCTGTTGTATTTGTGCTTATGCTTGTTGCTGAGGTATGGCTGTGCGGTGCAAGGACTGAAAGTCTCTGATTTACATAGATAGTATTAGTGGATAATTTATTCCAACTTTTTATATCATTTATAGCAACATTATATGTTTGAGAAAGCTTCCACAAAGAATCACCTGATTGAACAGTATGTAATTTTTCATGTGCGCTTGCAGAACCACTGAATGAGGTAAATAAGAATCCGGCCGTTGCAGCCACCGTCAAAATCTGTTTTTTCATGTTGAGCAACTCCTTTGATTTCTGTTACAAATTCATACTAGTGTCTAGCAATTTAGTTTTGAATCTATAATATTTGCCTGCATAGGAATAGTTTTCCTTTGGTAATAATATCGTTTTCAAAGAAAAAAGAGCCTTAAACCTTATTAATATAAGGAATTTAAGGCTCTTTTTTCCTTTTCTATGTAAAGTCTGTAACATTGTTGAAACATAAGTTTAATCTTGTTGTAATTTTTGAGTTATATGCCACCTTACCTAAACATTTGTAAACTCAAGGGGAATATGGACTAATATTTTAATGAAATATGAATTTTTGACAGGGAAAGTTATTCAACAAAAAACCCGCTATATAAGCGGGCTTTCGGTTTTACAAGTTGTTTTTAATCAGCTTGTTTGCCAGTTCATCTACTTGCTGGCCATTCCCTGTTTCTTTTACTGTGGAGGCAATTTGATTGATGATTTGGCTGCTCTCCGGACTTGTAGAAGTTGTTGAATGGAAACCTGTTCCTCCAGTGCTTGAACCACTCATTTTAGTGTCCATTCCTGAAGTGATTTCCTTCGCGAATTCGGTCAACCCAGGAGAGATCGGTCTATTAAATCCTGCTTGCTTATCGGTGTTTTGGAAAAGCTGCCTCATTCCGCCCATTCGATTCTTAAATAAATAGGCTGCTGCAGCACTTACTGCGACACCCATCAAAGAATAGGTCATGGAGCGATTCCTTTTTCTTTTATATCCGAACGTTTTCATCATGTTTTGAGGAATATTTGATCTCATTAACGTTGAAATCCATGCGGATCGATTCATTCGGCAGCACCCCTTTTTAGATTAGAGGAACAATTTTGTCCCTCCAGTTTAGTATTGGGTATCTGCGTCCGATTAT
>NZ_JBAVFI010000486.1:0-4637 GCF_049588175.1 Mesobacillus sp. | reverse complement strand
TTCTTTGACTTCATTGGGCGGACCGAAACCGAAATGTGTAGCCGACTGCCCAGAAACGCAGAAACTGGAGACTCCGACAAAGAAGCGTTTTTTGCTTCTGCCGGCGGAGTCGAAGTTTCGGAGTTTCCAGGAGGCGAAACTAGACAATACGAAAAGCGGAGGCGACTGTTTAACTCCGACAAGCGCTGGAGGGCCTGACAGTGAAGTCGTTCTTTGACTTCATTGGCAGGACCGAAGCGTCTCGAGGAGTTAGGAGACGCAGCTAGACAAGCGACTCGAGGGGCTAGGCGCTGGAGCTGGACATTTCTCGAAGTGCATTTTTGTATTTGCTTATCTTCAAAAGAAAAGCACCGGTTCCAAAACCAGTGCCCTTCATCTTATTTCTTCTCGCTGTCACCATAAAACCAGCTGACTTCCGCTTCGTTCCAAAAAGCCCTTGCCGAGACTGGGATATCCATTTGTTCAAGTGCCATCTGCCTGCGGATTTGATTCTTCACTTCCTTGAAGCCGTATTTTTTCCCTTCAAGCTTTTCGTGAAGATAAATAATCGCGTAGCCGTTTTCAAGCTTCACAGGGCCTGTCCATTTTTCCGGTTTCAGCGTTTTGGCTGCTTCAACGACTTGAGGGTCAACTCGTTCATCCTCTTCATTGATAAACCCGATATCGCCGCCCTGGTTTGCGGAAAATTCATCGATGGATCGCTCCATTGCAAGCGCATCAAAGCTGGAGCCATCCTTTAATTCCTTCACCGCTGCATCTGCTTCTTTTTTCGTTTCCACTACGATTTGTGAAAGATGGTAGGATGCAGGAAGATCAAACAGGCTTTTATTTTGTTCATAGAATGCTTTCATATCGTCTTCAGATACTTTTACATCCTTTGTTAAAAGCTCTTCCAGCAAGAGACTGTATTTAATTTGCTGCTTCCATTTATCTTCGCTCTTTGGTTCATTTTCAGCTGATGAGTACATCGCTTTGTATATATTCAGTTCCCGCTCGATCGCCTTGTCAGAGACCTTAATTTTGTAATCATCAGCCATTTGCTGGACTACTTCCTGGTCAACAAGGTCCCTTAGCGTTTCTTCCCCATATCTTTCTTCTAGTTCAGTAAGCCACTCTTGCCTGGAAATCGTTTTATTGCCGATTTCCGCAACCGTCTCTTTATTCCCTTCCATGAAGGCAGGCTTGAACAGCAGAAGCACGAGAGTAATAACATTCAACATGGCTAACCCGGCAATGACATACCAAAGCTGCTTTTTCTCCACTTCTCTTCCCCCAGAACTAGCTTATTTTGCTTCTTTCTCCATCTCTTCCAATTCTTCTTTTGTAAATAGGTACTTTTCATTGCAGAAATGGCAGTGTGCTTCCGCCTGTCCGTCTGTTTCGATCATGTCTTTGAGTTCTTCAGATCCGAGGCTGATCAAGGCATTATGGAAACGCTCTTTAGAACAGTTGCACTCAAATGACACCGGCAATGTTTCAAGCACCTTAACATTTTCTTTTCCTAATAGTTCTTCTAGCAATTCTTCAGGGGACAACCCCTTATCAATCAATTTAGAAACTGGAGGAATTTCCTTTAATCTGTTTTCAATGTGCGTAATGGTCTCATCTTTTGTCCCAGGCATCAATTGAATGATAAACCCGCCAGCCGCTTTAATCGTATTGTCAGGATTAACTAGAACTCCGACGCCAACGGAAGAAGGTACTTGTTCAGATGTCACGAAATAATAAGTGAAATCCTCTCCTAACTCACCAGAAACCAAGGGCACCTGCCCAGTAAAATAATCACGCATACCAATATCTTTTACAACTGAGAGGGTACCGTCTGTGCCGACACCTCTTCTAACATCAAGCTTTCCATGCTCATTCAAATCAAAGTGGACATGTGGATTTGTTACATACCCTCTAACTTCTCCGCGTGCATTACTATCAACAAGGATCGGTCCCAGAGGTCCTCCACCCGCAATCTTAATCGTTAATTTATCATCACCCTTGAGCATTGCACCCATCATGAGACCCGCAGTCATCGTACGACCAAGTGCTGCTGAAGCCACAGGCCAAGTATAATGGCGGCGCTGTGCCTCCCCAACGGTCTCCGTGCTTTTCACTGCATATGCTCTAATTTGCCCGTCAAAAGCAAGAGCCTTTACTAAATAATCGCTCATTTTCCTACTCCCTTCATGCTGTATACTGATTTAAATGTTTTTTGAGTTTTCCATATTGCGTTTATAAATAAGCTGCAGTCCTTTTAATGTTAAAAATGGATCCACAATTTCAATTACATTTGATTCCTGGGCAATCAGGTTCGCCAGGCCGCCTGTAGCGACTACTTTAGGCGGGACTGCACTTTTGTCCTTCATCCGTTTAACTATTCCCTCTACCTGACCAACATATCCATAGAGAATGCCTGCTTGCATCGCCGAAACTGTGTTTTTGCCGATGACATCCTCAGGTCTGCTGATTTCAATTCGCGGCAGCTTTGCAGCTCTCGAATATAGCGCCTCTGTCGAAATGCCGATACCAGGAGCAATCGCACCGCCCATATATTGATTATGTTCATTGATGTAACAGTAAGTTGTCGCTGTGCCGAAATCAACAATAATCAGCGGGCTCCCATATTCATGGATGGCAGCAACCGCATTGACAATACGGTCTGCTCCCACTTCACGCGGGTTTTCATATTTTATGTCGAGACCTGTTTTAATGCCAGGGCCGACAACTAAAGGCTTGATATGGAAGTACTTTTGACACATTCTCTCAAGCGAGAACATGATTGGCGGAACAACTGAAGAAATGATTATTCCATCTATATCTGAAAAAGAAAGCTGAACATGGTCGAAAAGATTTTTAACGATCATGCCAAATTCATCTTCGGTTCTGTGGCGGTTCGTTTCTATTCTCCAATGGTGTTTTAACTCTTCCTGATCATATACACCTAACACGATATTTGTATTTCCGACGTCAAAAACAAAAATCAAGCTATTCACCAACTTATTAATAGTTTATCTGAATCCATACTGAAAATATCATAACATAATCAACAAAAAACCACTAAATAAAGTAAACTTCCACTGTTTTTTGGTATAAGTAAACTTACCCGTCGCTTTCTTCTCCTCGCGCTAGATTTACTCTGACGGTACTATAAATTTTCTGGTAGCAGCAAAGTTTGATAATGACCTCTATTAAGAAAAACCGGACAAAACCGCCCTGTCCTTTTTTGTCTGGCTTATGTAGGGGGCTGTTGATTTCCGCTCCAGCCGCTTGCTTTCCGCGGGGCTGGCGCTGAGCCTCCTCGTCGCTTTGCTCCTGCGGGGTCTCACCTGTCCAGCTGCGCCCGCAGGAGTCTACGCGCCTTCCACTACAATCAACAGGGTTTAAAAATCAATATTCAGCTTTAACAGAGCCAAAGATTTAATAGCTATTCATTTTATGTAAAACAATTTTGGCTAGAGGTTTCAATTTAATGTTTTTTCAAAAAGGTCTACATTGGTACATTAAAAACTCAAAGTTTTGAATCAGCTCATTTATTTGTTGTAAACCTGTCTGAAAGGATAATGAATTTACGGAAGGGTTAGTGGTTTTAAAAATGTTCACAGCAAGTATTCATGGTTTTATCTTAGCTTTCGGCTTAATTCTCCCATTAGGAGTTCAGAATGTATTTGTTTTTAATCAAGGTGCCATACAACCATCATACAAAAGAGCTTTGCCAGCCATTATTACAGCCTCTGTATGTGATACAGTCCTGATTACGCTCGCTGTCTTAGGTATTTCAGTCATTGCTTTAAAAATAAGCTGGTTTAATACACTTCTATTATCAGCTGGGGTTCTATTTTTATTTTACATGGGATATTTGACTTGGAACAGTAAACATAGTAAGGAATCCATAGCAGGGGAATCTTTTTCATCCAAAAAACAAATCGCCTTTGCCGCATCTGTTTCTTTACTCAATCCGCATGCGATCATGGATACCATTGGTGTGATAGGAACAAGTTCTATTGCATATTCTGATACTGACAAAATAGCCTTCACGATAGCTTGTATCATCACTTCTTGGATCTGGTTTCTGTCATTGGCGTTCTTAGGCAGACAAGCAAGCCGCTTAACCAATTCCACAGGTTTTCTTGAAATTCTAAACAAAATTTCTGCAGTCATTATGTGGGGTACATCTATATTCTTAGTATTACAACTTTTATATAAATGATGTTTGAAAGATATGAAGTTTGCAGTCATTACTGATATACATGGCAACGCGCCAGCATTAACTGCTGTATTAAATGAGATACACAGAATGAAAAAGATTGAACAGATCTATTGTCTGGGTTATTTGATTGGAATTGGACCAGATACAAACGAGCTGTTGGAGATCTTATATTCAAGGATCGATGTATCAATGATTACCGGTAATTCGTTTTAAATTTTAGGAGGGATGAAAAAATTGTCCAAACCAATCCATTTAACATCAATCCAAATTGTGCAGGTCGACGCTTCTAACAAAATTAAGAAAGCTGTTATAGATGGTTTTTCTGAACCTGTTATTTATGGTGTTCACGGTGGTGTGAAAGAGTTTTATAAAGTTGATCCGGAAATAGAATACCCTTCAACGCTAGACCATATTGTTGCAGCTGCGGGCGGCTGACTGG
>NZ_JBAVFI010000485.1:0-2717 GCF_049588175.1 Mesobacillus sp. | reverse complement strand
TTCATCAGCCAATTAAAGGCCATTTCATTCAAATCCCTGAAATCATTGACGACGCTCTCTTCTTTTGTTGCAATTCTGCTTAATGTAGTCGCCGCAAGGTTCAAGCTTTGCTGGGCATATTCCATTGAAAATTCATTTTCTCTGGTAATTTCGGCAATCCGGATTAAAGCTTTATATAAATCCTTCAGTTCTTCTATGTGCTTTTTATGTACATCAATTGAAAATGCAGTGGAACCGATGACGAATTTTATCTCAACATCAAGATCGACGGTGCCTGCTGTTTCAAGATGGACATTCGTAATTTTGTGTTCACTGAAACTATAGCGGTACAATGTTCGCTTTTTGCTCATAGCGCTTGTCCCATCTAAATGGATCAATGCCTTATTTGTAAAGCAATATTCATCAGTTTTGGATTTAATCAAGAAGTAGATCTTTTCGTTATCCTCATGCATTACATAATCATCAGCATCGACTTTATCATAATCTGCCGGGTTGATTACACTTCCAACATCACTTAAGCCTAATACATCTGAAGCAACTCTTTTAAACATTTTCCCACCTCTTCTTAAAGAAATATTCATTTTTATTTTAACATAAAATGGCAAAAAGAGGTGGAGAATATTTTATGGAGAGACTATCAAGTTTCCGATATAGTTTTAAGAAAGCAGCTTATTTTCTTCTTGCTTTCCTAATTCAGCGTCTATCAAGGCGTCGAGTCTAATGATACTCTCTCTGGCCCGTTCATGGCTGATTTTCCTATAGTGGTGGTTACCGCCTTCCTCTTCGTCTTTTTCATCTGCCCATTTGACGACTTGCTGGAGAGGTGTCCGGATAATATCGTTTGAGGGCAAAAAGGAGTCAGTATGGAATAGGATTGCAAGTGAAGTGGCTTTCGCCTGCACGGGGTTTTCGCCGAGGCGAATTAAGAGTTTGTGAGCCCTCTCTGCTCCCTTAATTGGATGGATATCGTTTTTTCTATACAAATCGTAGTCCCATTTCCCATTTCTATACCATGTAAAATGCCCGATATCATGTAAGAACCCTGCTTTTGCGGCGATATCCACATCAACCTTATGTTCTTTCGCAAGGTGGAAAGCATGATATGCCACGGCAATTGCGTGAGCCATACCTGAGCGCTTAACATATTTTTGCGCAATATGGTGTTCGAATATATTCAGTAGTGTTACATCCCTCATTACATTCCCTCCTTAGCTGATGTGATACCCATATTTTAAAGAATGTTAACAGAAATTTTATAGAAATGCAGCTATTAGCTACTATACTTGCAACGAGAATTACCACCTTGCCTTATCTAACATTCCCAAAATTTATTTCCCGTCACTATTCATTATATAAAAAAAGCTGGAAATGGATTGGATGCCTCTCCACTTACCAGCTTTAAAATACTTTAATTCCAAGTTTTAAATATTGAACTAAATTTCTCTCTCAAGGTGACGATGAATGTTTTCTCTCCTTTAACTCCCTTTTGCTTGTTCCATTCATTGAAGCTCGCGACAGCGATTAATATGGATCCACTGATGAGCAGATATCCCCACCATGGAAGATTTCCCCAAAATGGACGGGTTTGAAGGACTACATTTAGGAGCAATACTCCTGCACCAACAAAGAAATAGGCTTTTACTCTTAGCCACATTCCTGCGAGCATGGAGAGTAATGATAAGGATCCGAGGATTAAGGCGTCATATACTGTGTTGCTCATTAAACCGTCTCTAATTAAGATCAGTGAAACAATGATCAGGACGGTCCATTGGATATATCCAGTAAGGTTTTCCCATTTCCCTTTAGCGACAAACCGTAAGAAGATAACAAGTGCAACAAATGGCAGGACATTTACTTCCCAAAGCCATAAAGCAGGGATATTTAACTGTTCAACGGCAGCGTAATAAGGAATCATCAAATATGCCCCAGCCAAAAAGGTTAGTCCCATTCCCCAATCTCCGTGAACCCTTTTTCGCTGAAGCCAGAAAGCTGCCGACATAAGCAGTCCATGAACAATTTGTGCCCAAAAGGTTTCTGTTTTGAATACAGAAATCGAAACAATGAAGAAAAACGAAACAATAGTATAAGAATCCAGGCTTTTAAGTCCAAAAACGCTGCCATTTTCCCATAGGTTGGAATAGAATATCCCTCCTGCAATCAGCAGTGAGACACCGAAAGCAGCAAGAAGAACGATCTCAAATAGTACATCAATCCTTGATTGGTAGATCAATTGGATTGATGCATAGAAAATCATCAGCAACGGTAACAGTTTGAGCAAATCCCATTTGATTCGATGGAGCAAGAATAATGTTCCAACAGCATACAAAACGGTCATCCCAAAAAGCAACCAGCTGTAGGGGTAGGTAACCATGAACCTGGCAATGCCCAGAAGTGAAAAAGGAACAAGATAATATACGGTTCTTAGCTTAAAAGATTCTTTAGCGGTGAACCAGAAAATTCCGATTAAGATACTTGTGGCCAAAAAGGCATAATAGCCAAAATCTTCATCTGAAAAATATATCAATCCTGTTTTAATTGATAAAAATAACGTCGTGAAGGCGCCATACAATATGGCTTTCACTTTCCATTCTTGCTTAACAAACAACAAGCTGGAGATATAGACACCAGTAGCCACCAAATAGCTCCAAACTCCATCTTGCTCATATATTACATAATAAAGAATCAAGGCAGGAGCCAAGTAGACATGAGCTACCCAT
>NZ_JBAVFI010000484.1:0-5676 GCF_049588175.1 Mesobacillus sp. | reverse complement strand
GCTGAAATGCTGGGGATACCGGGCCTGGTCATTAACCCGAAGTGGTTTCGGTCAAAGGAAGCATATGAAGCGAAAATTTTACAAAAACTAACCAGTCTTGATGTCGAGCTTGTAGTGCTGGCTGGTTATATGAGGCTGATCGGCCCGACGCTGCTTAAGGCTTTTGAAGGAAGGATCGTCAACATCCATCCCTCGCTGTTGCCGGCATTCCCTGGGAAGGATGCCATTGGCCAGGCGCTGGAAGCTGGTGTGGAGAGAACAGGTGTAACGATTCATTATGTTGATGAGGGAATGGACACAGGCCCTGTAATCGCCCGTGCAGCTGTCACGATCGACGCTGGAGAAACGAGAGAATCACTTCAGAAGAAAATACAGCGGATTGAACACAGCCTGTATCCAGAGGTTTTGGAACAGCTGTTGAATGGAAAAGAGGAGGCAGTACAATGGGAAAAAAGCGTGCACTGATCAGCGTTTCAGATAAGAGTGGAATTGTTGAGCTAGCGAGGGAACTAGTCGAGCTTGGTTTCGAAATCGTCTCGACTGGCGGTACAAAGAAAGCACTTCAGGACGGCGGAGTTCCGGTAATCGGCATTAGCGACGTAACTGGTTTTCCTGAAATTCTTGAAGGCCGAGTGAAGACACTTCACCCGAAAATCCATGGCGGATTGCTTGCGAAATACAGTGATCCTGGACATCAGAACCAGCTGGCTGAAAATGAAATCGAGAAAATCGAACTAGTATGTGTAAACCTTTATCCTTTTAAAGAAACGATTTCAAAACCTGGTGTGACGCCTGAGGATGCAATCGAGAATATCGACATCGGCGGACCTGCGATGCTGCGCGCTTCAGCTAAAAACCATCAATACATAACGGTTCTTGTTGACCCAGCTGATTATCAGCAGGTCATCGGAGAATACAAGAGCAATAACGAAACGACGCTTGAAACACGTCGCAGGTTAGCAGCAAAGGTGTTCCGTCACACAGCTGCCTATGATGCGTTGATTTCTGAGTATATGACGGATCTTGCAGGCGAAGAGCAGCCGGAAAAAATGACGGTGACATATGAATTGAAGCAAAATCTTCGCTACGGTGAAAACCCGCACCAAAAAGCGGCGTTCTACCAGAAGCCGCTTGGTTCCGCATTTTCGGTAGCGGCTGCGGAACAGCTTCATGGTAAAGAACTTTCTTATAACAATATTAATGATGCAAATGCTGCTTTGCAGATCGTGAAGGAATTTTCCGATCCGGCTGCGGTTGCGGTTAAGCATATGAATCCATGTGGCGTCGGAACTGGAAAGGATGTTTTTGATGCTTTTGGTAAAGCCTTCGAAGCGGATCCGGTCTCCATTTTCGGCGGTATCATTGCGCTGAATCGCGAGGTCGATGGTGAAACAGCACGCAAGCTGTACGAAATCTTCCTTGAAATCATCATCGCACCTTCTTTTAGCGAGGAAGCTTTGGAAATTTTAACAGCTAAGAAAAACCTTCGTTTGTTAAAAGTGCCTTTTGATGGTGCGATGGCAAAGGAAAGTACGCTTTCTTCTATTGAAGGTGGATTGCTCGTCCAGGACCAGGATGCGTTTGGCTTTGAGGATGCGGAAATATCTGTGCCGACAAAGCGTGAGCCTTGTGAGGCTGAGTGGGCAGCATTGAAGCTTGGCTGGAAAGTCGTTAAGCATGTGAAATCGAATGCGATTGTTGTTTCAGATAAGGATTCAACTTTAGGAATCGGCGCTGGCCAGATGAATCGTGTCGGAGCTGCAAAAATCGCGCTTGAACAAGCTGGAAAGAAGGCCGAGGGAGCTGCGCTTGCCTCCGATGCATTCTTCCCGATGGATGATACGGTTGAAGCAGCGGCTAAAGCAGGAATCACTGCCATTATCCAGCCAGGCGGATCCGTCCGTGATGCTGATTCGATTAAAAAAGCGGATGAATACGGCATTGCGATGGTGTTTACGGGAGTAAGGCATTTTAGGCATTAATATTTGTGGCAGTTGGCCGGGAAGGGCTTGGCTGACTGGTTAGGTTAATAAACCCGCAGCTGATAAATTGCAACCTACTGGTGATAAAATGACTTTTACTGGTGATATATTGGGTCAAACTGGTGATAAAACGATTTTTACTGGTGATAAATCGAAACCAACTGATGATAGAAGTCCAAAACTAATGGAACAAAGATTTCAACTGGTGAAATATTCTCAACTGGTGAAAAATTGACTTCAACTGGTGAAAAAACGAATCCAACTGGTGAAAAAACGATTTCAACTGGTGAAAAATGAGGTCCAACTGGTGAAATAGCTCCAAACTGGTATTAAAAAGTATTCAACTGGTATTATATTGCGCTCAACTGGTATTAAAATCAATCCAACAATGGAAAAGTCAATCTTCATTGAAATGAAGCACGATATTGCTAATGAATAAGGCCATTTGCGAGTTCAATCGAAACTAAAATCAGAAAAAAGTAATCCAAAAAACAGATTTAACTGTGAAATAGGGTTAGAGGATTAATCGGAGGTGCGGGGAATGAAGGTTCTTGTGGTTGGCAGAGGCGGACGGGAGCATGCGATTTGCCGGAAGGTGAGCGAGAGTGCGCTGGTGACTGAGGTTTTTGCGGCTCCGGGCAATCCGGGGATTGAGGACTGCGCATCGCTTGTGAATATCAATGAAAATCAGCTGGATGAGCTTGTTTCTTTTGCGAAGGATAACGAAATCGGCCTGACCATCATTGGGCCTGAGGTTCCATTACTTGAAGGGTTGGCAGACCTATTTATTGAGGAGGGCCTTAAGGTATTCGGTCCGCAAAAGGCAGCGGCTGTCATCGAGGGCAGTAAGTCTTTCGCGAAGGATCTCATGAAAAAATACAGCATTCCTACTGCGGAATATCAAGTTTTCTCTGATTATGCAGAAGCTAAAGCCTATTTGGATAAAATCGGAGCCCCGATTGTCATCAAGGCGGATGGGCTAGCGGCTGGCAAGGGCGTGGTCGTGGCGATGACCCAGCAAGAAGCAGAATACGCGCTGCAGGAAATGTTGCTTAACGAGAAGTTTGGTGAGGCGTCTGCAAGCGTGGTGATCGAGCAATTTTTAACAGGGGAAGAGTTTTCGCTGATGGCGTTTGTGAACGGTGAAACGGTGATCCCGCTGGAAATCGCGCAGGATCATAAGCGTGCCTTTGATGGCGATAAGGGGCCGAACACTGGCGGAATGGGTGCTTATTCTCCTGTACCGCATATCCGCAAGGAAACAATCGAGAAAGCAGTGCAAAACGTGCTGATTCCGGCGGCGCGCGCGATGGTCCAGGAAGACCGGAGTTTTACCGGTATCCTTTATGCCGGGCTGATTGAAACCACGGACGGACCAAAAGTGATCGAATTTAATGCGCGCTTTGGCGATCCGGAAACACAGGTGATTTTACCAAGGATGAAGTCGGATTTGGTTGAGGTCTTACTTGAGGTGCTTGAAGGAAAAACTCCGCAAATTGAGTGGCATGAAGAAGCGATGGTCGGAGTAGTCGTCGCGGCAATTGGCTATCCCGATCAGTACGAGAGGGGTGCGGCCCTCAAAGGGATAGAAAATATGTCTCAAGTTTTCCATGCTGGCACAGCAAGGAACGAAGAAGGCCAGTTTATTACAAACGGCGGCCGGGTACTGCTGGTAGGTGCAAAAGCGGCTTCATTAAAAGAAGCACAGCAAAAGGTATATGCTGAGCTTGAAAAGTTGGAGTGCAAGGGAACTTTTTACCGTAAAGATATCGGCTACAAAGCAATCGGCCACGTTTCTTGTTAGAACCATGAGAGGTTATCGTGCGCGTCTCTTGTTAACTCCGCGGGTGTAAACGAGCAGCAGGGCGATGATGCTTCCGACGAGCGCGATCCATACGAAGCTCATGTCCGTCACGTATTCCCAAAACATAGTATCATCTCCTTTATTGAGCCCCCAGGTTTGGGGGCTTTTGTTTTTTTCAGTAACCTGGCAGAGTGTCAGCTTGGATTATAAGGAACCCAGCCTTCGCCATCACCGGTTTCTGCGTTGTTTTGCTCCATCATATCCTGGCCCTTTTCGTAGGCGGCTGTAAGCGGGCAGTAGCGGACGATGCCTTCGCCGACTTTCATTGCTCCAAGCATAGCCATGAAGATATACGAGTCTTTCCAGGGGCGTTTCACCATTTTCGAAGTGGACCAGGCGAGGATTGTCAGTCCCATCGTGATTCTGACCAGTGCGTTAATGATTCCGATGTTCGGGCGTACATTCATTTTTTCATCGCTCCTTTACGAAGTTTTTACAATTTATTTGAAATTCTTTAGTGCGTTAAACGACGAAATATGTTACCATTGAAACCAATAATGAAAGGGCTTTCTTTTGTTGGAATTAAACGATTTTTTATATATAGAGAAAAGGGGAACAGTGTATGGAACAACGTTATCGATGGAAAAACAAACAATTGCGCGACCATGCTGCTGTATTAGACGGCTCCCTTTCACCGACGATCTTGCTGAAGAATGCGACTTATTTGAATCAGACTTTCCGCAAATGGATGACTGCGAACATTTGGATTTACAAGGACCGGATTGTGTATGTTGGTGAAAATCTGCCTGAGAATACGAAACAGTGCGAAACAGTGGATTGCAGCGGGATGAAGCTTGTGCCGGGTTATATTGAACCGCACGCCCACCCGTTTCAACTTTATAATCCCCATTCTTTTGCTGCCTATGCATCTCAGACTGGGACGACCACGATGATCAGCGACAATATGGTGCTCGCTTTACAATTAGGTAAAAAGAAAGCGTTTACTTTTATCAATGAGCTGAACGATAATCCGGTCACGATGTATTGGTGGTGCCGGTTTGATGCACAGACGGAAATTCAGCATGAGGAAGATGTGTTTTCAAACAGCAATGTCAGGGCCTGGCTTGAGCATGAGAATGTCGTGCAAGGCGGCGAGCTGACATGCTGGCCGAAGCTGATGAACGGGGATGACATGATTCTTCACTGGATGCAGGAAACGAAGCGCCTTCATAAGAAAATCGAAGGCCATTTCCCAGGCGCATCTGAAAAAACGCTCGCAAAAATGATGCTTTTTGGCGCGGATTGCGACCATGAGGCAATGACTGGTGAAGAAGTAAGAAGAAGGCTGATGCAGGGTTATATGGTGTCACTCCGGCATTCTTCGATTCGCCCGGATTTGCCGAAGCTGCTGGATGAAATACATGAGCTGGATATTGCGGTATATGACCGATTTATGATGACGACAGACGGGGCGTCGACTGCTTTTTATGAAAATGGAGTGATTGACGAGTTGATCAGGATCGCGATTGGAAAGGGCGTTCCGGTCATTGATGCTTACAATATGGCGACAATCAATGTGGCTCGATATTACAATTTTGAGCATCTGCATGGGAACATTGCGACAGGGCGGATTGCGAACATCAATATTTTAAGTAATGAGCTTGAACCTACTCCGGTTTCAGTGCTGGCAAAGGGTCAGTGGGTGAAGCGTAACGGAGAGGCAATCGAAGTGACAAACGAATTGGATTGGTCCGAATTAGGGTTCGAGCCGTTAAAAATGGATTGGGAGCTGACGCTAGATGACATGCAGTTCTCGATGCCGTTTGGCATTAAAATGGAGAATTCGGTCATTACAAAACCATATTCCATTTCAATCGATGTGTCTGGTGA
>NZ_JBAVFI010000483.1:0-3556 GCF_049588175.1 Mesobacillus sp. | reverse complement strand
CCCCTATCCCTTTAACGCATTAACGCACTGGGGGTCAGACCCCCAGTGCGTTAATGCGTTAGTGGGTGGGTGGGATTGGGACGAGCTGGTGCTGGACGGCGTGGATGATGACTTGGGATCGGCTTTTGACGTTTAGTTTTTTGAAGATTTTGCTGACGTGTATTTTGACGGTTTTGTCGCTGATGAACAGGCGGTCGGCGATTTCTTTGTTGCTGAGACCTTCTACCAGGCAGAGGAGGACTTCCTTTTCGCGCTCGGTCAGGGTGGTGTCCTCTTGCTCGGTTTGTTTTTGCTGGTGGAAGGCGAGGAGTTTCTTTGTCATAGATGGATGGATGACGGATTCACCGCGGGCTACAGTCCGGATGGCCTCGATGACCTGTTCGGATGGTGCGTCCTTCAATAAATAGCCATCCGCTCCCTCCCGGATGGCAGACATGAAATATTCCTCGTGGCTATGCATGGTTAGGATCAGAATCTTGATATGCGGATACTTCCTTTTCAATATCCCCGTTACTTCTACACCGTTTTTCACCGGCAGGTTGATATCCATTAAAATTATATCGGGCTGGCACTTTTCCACCTGGTCTAGTGCATCATCACCGGAAACTGCCTCTCCGACAACCTCAATATCTTCCACGACTGATATAATATTGCGCAAGCCGTCACGAAGGACGGCATGGTCATCCACTAGCATGAGCCTGATCATTGATGCTTCCTCCCTCAATTCCCATTCTTGGGACCGTAATCGATACTTCCGTTCCTGTGCCTTCCTTGCTGTCGATCTGCAAGGTAGCGTTGATTTTCTCAGCGGCGTCGTTCATCTGCAGAATCCCGAAATGCGGCTCATTCCTGGCTTTAAGCATTGCCTGGAACAGCGAGAACCCACGTCCGTCATCCTTGATCTTCAATAATATATGCTCAGATTGATAGCTTAGGAGAAGTTCAACTTTGGATGCCTGTGAGTGTTTGATCGCATTTTGCAGGCTTTCCTGGAAGGTATCAAACAGGACTTTTTCCACCATTGGACTGAGTGCATGCTCCTGGCCCCTGATCTCAAATTCGATTACTTGCTTATATTCCTTTTGGACTGCTTCTATTTTTCTTAAAATCGCTTCCGCTAAGCTTGCCCTCTCGGTCGGATAAGGTCTGAGCGCATAAATCGATTCGCGGACCTCCTTCAAACTGTCCCTGAGACCAAGGACACTTTCGTCGACTAGCTTTCTCGTCTCTTCTGGATTTCTATTGAATTTCTTGCCAGCCGTCTCCAGCTTCATTACCGCTCCAGCGAGTGTCTGGGCTACTCCATCATGGATGTCCCGGGCAATCCGGTTCCTTTCCTCAAGCACAATCCGCTTTTCTTTTTCTGTAAAAAGCATCCGTGTCTTGATTATGACCGCAAGCTGATTCGCCAATGTCGCGATCGATTGGACATCGTCATCCTCAAAGCTCTTCGTCCTGCTTCTGGCAATAATGAACATCCCTATCGTTTCATTCTCGATGACAAGCGGCGTATAGACAAAGGCTTTTACATCCTCCTCAAAACAATCGGCCGCCGCCCCTCCATTTATTTTTCGGTCATTATAAATGATCGGGTGTTTCATATGTTCAAATTCCTCCAAAGCACCAGGCTGCACAACACAACCAGGAACAACCCTTCCATCTGTAAAACAAAGCTCCCACTCGCCTTCTTTTTTAATCCACAAAAGACTGGCCTCTGCCCCGATGAGTTCATTGAAGCTTCCACTCAAAGCGGAAAGCCAGTCCTGGGCCGGTAGCATTTGGTTTAATTCTGTCGTAATGGAAAAAAGCATTTTGAGGCGATTCTTTTCTTTTTTAAGCCTGGCAATCGTTGCACTCAAAAGAGAAATTCCCACCAGTGGTGAAAAGAAGAAAAAGTATGCAAAGACATCTATTTCGCCACGGTTTTGGCTTCCTACCACATAAAGGGTGATGCCATAGAGCAGCGAAATAGCAGCGCTGTTCAACTCCGTCAGGGTTTTATGCTTCCACATTTTTAATGAATAGTGCTGAGGCCGGATTACGAGAACAAAGTCAACAATCACGTTATTGATAACTAGATAGACCGCTAACAGAATGAAGTATTCGATGATTCCTTCAACGATGGGTGTAAGAGACATCTTTTCAACAAATGGTTCAATAAGCGGCAGCAGCAAAACTGCTCCGTAAAAACTAAGCGCAAGCTGGGCTGGATTAAAGAATACGGTCCTGAGCGGCCTCCGATGGACGATGTTGACAGCCAGCACCGCACATGCATAAATCAGAGCAGTATAAGAAAAGCCATAAAGTAAAAAGAGTACATAGATGATTGGGAAGGTTATGGCTGTATGCCCCCTCCAGACTGGCATCGGATAGTACTCGCTAATCAGCAGAAAAATAAATAAAAGTGCTAAGACAATCGGATCGCTCACTGAATCCAATTTTACAAAGGAATAAAGAATCAGAGCCCAACCAATCAGGGAAATTGTGGTCATGAACAGCTTAGAGTATTTTTCCCTTTGTTGCGGTAGTACTAGCTTCAAGCATTGCCCCTCCTCGAGTTTGGAATTTTCAGTTAATTAATTTTATCGTGAGATTTTCTAAAACACAAATAAAACCCATTCACTGGCCGAATGGGGGTGCCACTAGCCAATGATGGGCCAAACTCTATAAGAGTTTTGTTGAAGCTAATTATGCCAGATGCCTTTCCTCGATACTATTCATCAAATGGGGTATTTTTATAGTACCAAAGTGTTATATCGCCTTATGATCCTATATCCCCCTGTTCTTCCTCACCATATCTTTTTGGCTGAACCAGTCGCTCAAAGCTTTATTGATCATCGCCACACTAAGCGCTGTAAGAGTAAAAAATAAGATTGGGACGTAGATAATCCATTCGTTGGTCATCAGGAATCGCGTGTTCAGCCCAATTAGGCCGGACCATTCATGTGTTACGGATGATGGTGGATCGCCTCCGCCAAAACCGAATCCGAGAACGGTTCCGCCAAACAGCACCTTCAATACCCCAAGATGGACGAGCAGGGTCAATACTTGCAAGAATTGCTGGCCAAAAATCAAAATCCACTCCTCATAGAGATGGGGCAATATATGCTTAAAATAGATATGCCGCTTGCTGCCGCCAAGAGTGATGGCCGCTTCGACAAACTCTTCGTTCCAGACTCTGCGCTTTTGTTCGGCCAGTTGAACCGTCAGCGCAGGCAAGGCTACCATGATTAAAATAATGAATTCATACACTGCCCTCACCCAAAACGGATGATGAAATCCTTCAGCCGTATACAGGACAACCGTCCTTAGCAAAAAATAAGCAATCAGCGTCTGAGGAAAAAACGATAACGGCTCTGACAGGCTTTTAACCCATTTGAAACCCCGGTCAGGTATCCGGAAAAGTGTATAGCTGAAAAAAACTGAAAATAGCAACCTGAAAAGCGCGACGATCAACGTGATGCCAATCGAGAATTTCGCTCCTTCAATAACCGTGTGGAGGATATCATACCCATACATGTCCGACCCAAGCGGAAAGACATCGAATGGCTTAAAG
>NZ_JBAVFI010000482.1:0-6465 GCF_049588175.1 Mesobacillus sp. | reverse complement strand
GTTCTAGGGCATTGCGTGCCTTTTCAAAGTTTTTGACTCTTAAATTCAATTCTGCATTATAGATGACCATACGTTCCACAGCGGCTTCGGCAGCATTCGATTTCGCTTTTTCTTTATCAGATGCAATATTTTCTGCGGCCGAGTCTTCTTCTCCTTCAGAGAATGAAACATCATTTTTCTCAGAATTATCCATGGATTCCGTTTTGGCACCCATATCACTGCTAGATTTACTTTCGTCTGACATCCCACCGCTGCAGCCTGCAAGCAAGAGAATAAATAATAGAATGACTGACAGTATCTGTTTCGACACCAAAATGCCCCCTTTATTTAAAGCTATTTTAGAAATAGACGGTATTATTACAGAAATGTTACAGTGCTGGAAAATAAAATACCTTTAGTTACCTTATCTGTTTATGCCCACTTTAATAAAAACAGTTTTTACCCTTTAACACAGCAAAAAAAAGCCTTCATATAGAAGGCTCAAGGCTGTAGACAAACTCGGAAGATAAAGTTTGTATGTATCTTTTTATTTAGTGTTTATTTATAAAATTAGTCTGTTGATTTTCGTTCCAGGCGCTTCGCTTTCCGCGGGCGGCCCGGGGAGCCTCACGCAATAGTCTACGCGCCTTCCATTCCAATCAACAGGGTTTCAATATCCGATTGGTGGTGTGTATAATTTTCGACAAACGGAAGACGTTATAAAAAGGCTTTTTAAACTGCATCCAGCATATTAAATTGTGCCTGGACAAGATTGTAATATTCTCCTTTTTGATCCATAAGTTCTTCATGATTGCCCTTTTCAATGACAAGCCCATTTTCAAGAACGAAAATATTATCTGCTTCCCGGATTGTTGACAGTCTGTGAGCGATAATAATCGCGGTTCGTTCTTTTAATAGAGTCTTCAGGGCATTTTGGATTCTCATCTCAGTTTTTGTATCAATGCTAGCCGTTGCTTCATCCATTATGAGAATTTTCGGATTCGCCAGCAATGCCCTAGCAAAGGAAAGAAGCTGCCTTTCTCCTACAGAAAGAATGTTGCCCCTCTCTTCTACCTCTGTCTGAAAACCGTTAGGAAGCTTCTCAATAAAATCAGATGCACCAACTGCATTAGCTGCAGCCTTCACCTCTTCATCAGTAGCCTCCGGCCTGCCAAAACGGATATTATCGTATATTGTCCCTGAAAAAATGAATGTATCCTGTAATACGATACTGATGTGCTTCCTCAGACTGCTGAGAGAAACATTCTTTAAATCATGTCCGTCAACCAACACCCTGCCTGCAGTAGGATCATAAAAGCGGCTGATTAAGTTGGCGATCGTCGTCTTTCCTGAACCTGTATGACCTACAAGAGCAACTGTCTGGCCTGCCTTTATCTCAAGGTTTATTCCTTTTAGGGCAATCCTCTTATTGTCATATGAGAATACAGCCTTTTCAAAATTAATTTCGCCTCTGAGGTCATTTAATTCTACAGGGTTATCTGCTTCTGATACAATCGGCTTCTCATCCAGGAATTCAAAGATTCTTTCAGAAGATGCCATTCCCATTAATAACTGGTTGTATACCTGGCCAAGCCTCGAGATAGGCTCCCAAAACATGCCTAAATAAAAGGCAAATGAAACGAATACACCAATTGATATTGTGCCGTTTTGAATCAGATGTGCACCGTACCAGATTAAAACAGCGGTCCCCAGTGCGTTTGTCAATTCTACCAGCGGCCTGAACATGGCGTTTTTCTGGGATGCTGACTTCCAGCTCTGGAATGTTTCATCATTGATTCCATCGAAGAAGGCCATGTTCTCTTTTTCCTGAGTAAAAGACTGGGTAACCCTGATTCCCTGTATGCTTTCATTTAAGTGTGAATTAAGCTTCGATTGTTTCAAACGGACATCTTGCCATGAACGCCTGATATTTTTTCTCAATTTCGTAGAAATCAAGAACATGATCGGCAAGATCACCATGATTGCCAGCGTTAATTGCGGACTTAAAGAAAACAGTATAAAGAAGATTCCAATCAGGAGAACCATATCCATTAGCAGATTGATGACTCCATTTGTGAACAATTCCTGTAGTGAGTTAATATCATTCATAATTCTTACCAAAATCGAACCAGCCGAACGCTGATCGAAGAAACGGTGCGACAGATTCTGGACATGGGTGAATAAGTGCTTACGCAAATCGTAAATGACGTTCTGCCCTAATTGATTCATCCAGCGTATCCTGAAAATATTTGCGATGTATGCAGCAGAATAAAGGCCGGCAATTAACGCCACGAGCCAGAATAACATGCTAGCATCTTTGTTTTTCACTGCACGGTCAAGAGTATATATCCCAATAAGGATAGGGATAACAAGCCTGACGGCAGTTGTAATGAGAACCATCGCAATAGACAATGGAACAAGCGATGCTTTATATGGAAGCATATAGCTGAAGAGCCTTGACATTTGCTTCCAATTAAAAGGCTTATCAATCACCTGGTCGGTTGAATATTGAAACCTTTTTAAAACCTGTGAATTACTTTTTTTGCTCAAAAACTTTCCCCCCTTGTTAACTCGGACGTTTCATAACTGATTCGAAGAGTTTTATCCTGTATGCGTGACCCTTTGACGGTCTTTAAATTGAATTTCATATATTTTTTGATACGTTCCGCCATTTTTTATTAATTGTTCATGGCTTCCCCGTTCAGCAATGGATCCATTTTCAAGCACAAGAATTTCATCGGCATGCTTCAAGGAAGAGATCCTGTGAGCAATGATAAATGTCGTTCTCCCTTTCATCACTTCCAGTAACGCTTTTTGAATTTTAAACTCCGTTTCCATATCCACTGCGCTTGTTGCGTCATCAAGTATCAAGATGCTTGGGTTAACACAGATTGCCCTGGCTATGGCAATCCTTTGCTTTTGGCCGCCGGACAGGCCCATTCCTCTCTCACCGAGGATAGTATCATATCCATCCGGAAGTTCCATTATGAAGCTGTGAGCCTGCGCCCGTTTTGCAGCATCCACAATTTCATCCATCGTTGCGTCTGGCTTGCCGTAAGAAATATTCGCTTTAATAGATGACGAAAAAAGAAAGGATTCCTGCAGTACAATACCAATATTACTTCGAAGCGAACGTAAGGAATAATCGTTGACATCCCGTCCATCAATTAAAACCTTACCCTCTACAGGCTCATAAAATCTCGTCATAAGCTGGGTAATGCTGGTCTTTCCAGAGCCAGTGGATCCAATCAAGCCAATGGTCTGCCCTGGTCGTGCTTTAAAGGAAATATCATATAGTGCTTCGTTTTCATCATTTCCATATCGAAGCGTTACGTTGCTAAATTGCACATCACCTGAAAGCTTTTCGGTTTCAATTGCTCCATCCTTATCTTCAATTTCGGCATCAGCTTCCAGGATTTCTAATAACCTTTCTCCAGAAGCTTTGGACTGCGAAAACAGATTAACAACGAAGCCAAGGTTCATGATTGGCCACATGATGTACCACACAAGGCTATAGAATGCTACAAGTTCGCCAGGCTTCAGGGAACCATTCATCACAAGGTATCCTCCATAACCAAGCAACAGGACCACACTAATATTCCCCAAGAACTCCATTAACGGAAAATACTTAGCCCAAATATCTGAAGTGAATAAGTATTTGTCTTTATATTCACCATTGGAATCATTGAATCTTCCAATCTCATAGCTCTCTCTTGACAGAGATTTTACCGTGTTGATGCCGCTGATGTTTTCCTGAACCTTTGTATTCAGTTTACCAAAGGATTTTCTTATTCCCCGGAATGCAGGATGAACCGCTTTATCAAACTTATAAACAACTACTGCAAGAAATGGCAAAGTCGCAAGAGTCACAAATGTTAATGAAATAGAATAATAGTACATGACCGAGAAGCTGATGCCAATTAACAGTACAAATCGTATCAGTTCAGAAATGCCGAAGCTCAGGAAAAAACGAAACCCTTCTACATCAGCAGTAAGCCGGGACATCAAATCACCAGTTTTGGCATTATCATAATACCTGAAAGATAGGAATTGTAATTTTTCATAAAGTGAATTTCTGAGTTTATAAACCGAATGGATACCAAAGAGATCACCAGTATATTGATAAATATAAGTGCAAACCCCTTTTACCACCATGAAACCGACAAAACCGGCAGCCAGAATCGGAATTAGTTCAAACCTGCCTCCCATGACTGCTTCATCAATCGTAAGCTGTAAAATCATTGGATAGATGACTGTAATAGCCGTTACAATCAGCATAAAAAAGATGGACCAAAAAAAATAATTTTTGTATGGCCAGTAATACGACTTCAATTTTTTGAATGTCTCCATTCATGTACCCCCTTTGGATCGAAGCTTCTTTCGATTTGATTTTAGCTGAAGCGAAAAACTGTGTAGCGACGTGCTTGTTGACCAGAGATATTAGGTTTCAAATTAAAATAAAACTGGATTTTATACAGTATGTATTTTACAAAGAGAGCTAAAAAGAAAAGCACGTATAAAATAATATATCGGGTTTCGAAATGTTTTTCCAGCTTTTTTCAAGAATTTTTTTATTTTTTTGTCAGTTCGAATTATCCGATATTTAATCATATCTCTTCTTAAATCAACAAAATCCTCAAAATTAACAATGAGCAATTAAATTTAAAACACAAAAAAGAGCCGAAGTTAATCGGCTCTCCATAAGGGTTTTATTCAGTCTTTTCCAATTCGTCCAGGACACGATTCACTCGCTTTTCAAGCATTTTCATGCCGCTTCCGCCAGCCTGGAAGTGTCTTAGTTTGCCATCCTTGTCAAAAACATAATATGCAGGAACATATTGATTTTCAAGTGCTTCTGTCAATTTGTGTTCGCTGTCTACAAAGATTGGCTGTGAAATGCTGTGCTCAGCTGCAACCTTCTTGATTTCTTCAAGGTTCAAGTCAGCCTCTGACCGTGGCATATGAACTGCAATCACGTTCAGCTTGTCTTTATAATTATCACGGAACTCATTGACCTGCGGCATTGCTTCCTTGCAAAGATGGCAGCTGATCGACCAGAAATGAATCAGTGTCGGCTTTTCTCCTACTAATTGCTCCCTTGTTACTTCACCATTTAGCCATTCTGTAGCGCCAGTCAGTTCCGGCATTGGTTCACGTAATTTCATAATGCACCCCTCTTATTAAAAATATATTAAAAGACATTGCTTTTCGTTATTAAGAAAAAGACCTAACTTTTGTTAGGTCTTTTAAATTATCGTTGTGTTTGACGCTGCTATTAAAGAGTAGCTTGTCCAGGCTTCCAGTTTGCAGGGCAAAGGCCGCCAGTTTGTAGTGCTTGAAGTACACGTAGTGTTTCATCAACATCACGGCCGATGTTGTTGTGGTTAACTACAGAGTACATTAATTCGCCTTCTGGGCTGATGATGTATAATCCGCGAAGTGCTACGCCTTCTTCTTCGATTAATACACCATATTCACGTGACACAACGTGATTAGTGTCAGCTGCTAATGGATATTTAAGATCTCCAAGTCCGTTTTCTTTGCGGTCTGTTTTAATCCAAGCAAGGTGAGTGTGGATTGTATCAGTTGATACGCCGATCACTTCTGCATCAAGGTCTTCGAACTCATCGTAACGGTCAGACATTGCTGTGATTTCAGTTGGGCATACAAAAGTGAAATCCATAGGATAGAAGAAAAGAACTGTCCACTTGTCGTTCTTCATGTTTTCTTCAAGGCTTACTTTTCCGAATTCCTTGTTTGCTAAAACTGCGTCCATTTCAAAGCGTGGTGCTTGTTTACCTACCATACGTTCTGGCATGTAAAATCCCTCCATTACAATAATTTTTTATTTACGATGCACCTTGGCACCTGTTAAAACCTATGTTTCTAAATATATCAGAATAATTGTTTGGAGTCAATCTTAAATTATAATTAATTTAAATAAGTATTAATTATAATTCCTGATTTTTGCCCCACCTTAAATGTTTTGCCCAAACTGTTATAAAATTAAACTGATTACACAGGTATGCAGTGAATTGGAAAATATAACTTATTCCGAATATTAGTTTAACATGTTTTTTAATTGGAACAAAATGATAAGCCTTAAGAAAACGGCTCTTTTAAATTAGTCTGTTGGTAGTAATCAGCTATGATTTTTAACATAGCCAACAAAATAAAAAAAGCAAGAGCATGCTTCTTCATTTAGCCCTCTTGCTTTTTTGTTCAGTCCTCTACTTGCTTTTGTATTCAATATAACTGCTCAACAACTCTATCGCTGTTCCAATTGCTTTTTCATCCGGGTTCAGTTTAGCGTGGTGTAGTCCATACCCCGAATCGACCCCAAGCCAGAACATGAATCCTGGAATATCCTTTAACATATAACCGAAATCTTCCCCTGTCATTGCCTCTCTGCAAACGATCATCTTAATATTCTCATTTGCTTCTGCAAAACTGATAAATTCGTTCGTTAATTCCTCATGATTATAA
>NZ_JBAVFI010000481.1:0-1952 GCF_049588175.1 Mesobacillus sp. | reverse complement strand
CAATAGGGAAAGAGACCTTTTTTCTCCCTGAATTCCTTCGATAGATTCTCCTGAAAGGAAGGGCATTAAATATGTCAAACCTCCTGCTTAGAAAATTGCTCGTAAACCAATTGATTCAATTATTGAGATTTGCCCTGTTATTGGTGGACTTGCTAAGTGATTACCGATAGTTTTGTAGTAGTATCATAGGTTTCGACAGGAACTGCGAAAATTCTACAAAACCAGGAGGAGAAAAAATGTCCCGATTGGAAAGGAAACAAGAAAAACGTTCTTCTTTTAAGGGTGTGATTTCCAAAGGAATGATTGCTTCATCCATCCTAGTCAGCAGCAGTTTGCTTCTGCCGGAAATTCCTTTCATTCCGTCAGGTGCACCTGTAGTAAAGGCGGCAGGCCCGACGTATACTGTTACAGCAGATGTACTGAATGTACGCTCTGGTGCTGGAACAAATTATTCCCGGATTGGCAGGCTGGTGCAGGGTACTCAGCTTCAGGTCATTCAGCAGCTGAGTAATGGCTGGTACAAAATCTCTTTTAATGGGAAAACCGGATATGTGAGCGGTGATTATGTGTATACTCCGTCAGTGGTCTTTAAAGTTACGGCAACAAACTTAAACGTCAGAACGGGACCTGGAACGCAGTATCAAAAAATCGGTTCTGTTGTCCAGGGAACGGTGCTCAATGTTATACATAAAGAAAGCAATGGTTGGATGAGAATTTCTTTTAACGGAAAAACAGCCTATGTTAGCGGCCAATATGTTTCATCCAGCAATGGCGCAGCCTATAATAAAATGAACATTCCTGTCATCGCGCAGCGGCCGGAATTGCCAAGCGGATGCGAAGTGACCTCACTTGCAATGGCTCTTCGCTATTATGGTGTGAATGTAGATAAGACTGTGCTGGCCAAGCAAATGCCCTATGATTCAACTAAACTAGTGAGGAACGCGGATGGTTCCATTAAGGTATGGGGAGACCCAAATGTTGGTTTTGTTGGGACGCCTTTTGGAAACGGCTATACCATCAATCCCGTTCCTCTCAAAAAGGTACTGGATCAATATCGTCCCGGCGGAATTGCTTTGACCGGAAAGAATTTCTCTGAGATTGAAAGATACATATCACAGGGGAAACCGGTTTTGGTCTGGTTTACTATCAATTATGAAATGCCAAAAGCACGAGAATGGAAGACGCCAGCAGGAAAAACGATTAATGCAGCAAGGCCGTTGCATAACGTGGTCATTACAGGCACAGATGCGAATTACGTCTACTTCAACGACAGTGAAGCCGTGAAAAAAGATGTAAAAATTCCGAAAGCGAAATTCATCAATATATATAATGCGATGGGGAAGCGTGCCCTAGTGGTAAACTAATCAAAAAAGCATCTGCGGACATTAAGAGGCTCGCAGATGCTTTTTTTGATTGGTATAACAGAGTATTAGAAGGAGTAGCTAATCTAATCCCATTAACCTAAACATACAATCCCTTCGTATAAAGCTCCGTGACATTTTCAGCGATTTCCTCAATTTTAAATGGATATTCTTCGTTTTCAACCAGTTCCCAAAGGTACATTTCATTGATTGCAAACCAGCTTCGTGCCACTAGCTCGATGTTAAGATCGGATTTTGCCAGAACCTTGTTCTGAACATGTAAAATATCTTTTGAGATGCGTTCGATGAATTTCTTTTGGATCAGCTTCCATTTCTGCTGGGCAGTTTCTGATCGACCCATAGCTTCATGGAATACTCGCAAAATTGAACGCTCCTGTTCAGCCAATCGTAAAAATTCCCCTACCTGGTAGGTAATCCGCGTTTGGGCGTCTCTCAAATTCCTAGGTTCATACTCAAGTTCCGCGATGGTGAAAAATCGGTCCATGACATCTTCCATCAAAGCAATCAAAATTTCATCTTTGCCTTTAAAATGGGTGTAGGCAGAGCCATAACCAATCTCAGCACGGGTAA
>NZ_JBAVFI010000480.1:0-5026 GCF_049588175.1 Mesobacillus sp. | reverse complement strand
AGCCAAGTCTGCTGTAAAAAGGTAATGCATGTGTCTGTGCATTTAATTTTAAAGTAGTAATGCCTTGTGTCTTAGCATACTCTTCAATTTTATTCATAACAGCGACTCCGGAACCTGATTTGCGGTTTTCCTTTAGAACACAAATTCGTTCAACTTTACCAATTCCATCTAAAACCCGGAATCTTCCTGCGCCTGCCGCTTTTCCTTCATTATATAAAACAAAGTGTACGGCTTCGGATTCATGCTGGTCGATTTCTTCTTCTTCAGGTACGTTTTGTTCGTCGACAAACACCGTACGGCGAACATCAAAGGCATCTGCTAATTCTTGTTCTGTTTCTACGATTCTAACTTCCACTTATGATTATTCCTTTCCGAGACGAAATGTTTCATACACTGTCCATGAGCCATTATCAAGCTGGTACAGTAAATGAATACGATCTGCTGTATCTTCAAAATTAATATCGTTCATTCTCAATGAACCGTAGACATCAGAATGCTCATCATCTGACATCTTTTGTCCGATGGTAATGTGAGGAACAAAGTTGTACTCCTGATCCCCTTCGAAAGCAGTTTTAAGTTCAATGTGGAGTTTTTCTAATTCTTCAGGTGATTCAACTTTTAAATAAATAACGTTATTTACAGGCTTAAAAGAACCAATTTTATTGATCTTGATATCAACAGGGCCAAAGTTTCTTGCAATCGTGTAAATTTTATCTGCAATCTCCTTGATTTCTTCCTCCGTTGCCTCGAATGCAGCCTTCAGGGTCAAATGAGGCGGAATTAATGCGTAATGCGGGTCATAGCGTCTTCTTAATGAATTTGCATAATCCTGGACTTTCTTCGATGGAAAAATGACAATACCAAATTTCATCTCAATACCCCCGTTTCAAATGTATGGTGATTATATAAATTAATGAAGTAAACGAATTAATGATTTGCCATTCATTATAACAAATTTTCTAAATATATAATATAAAGAAGCATTTATTATATTATGTACTATTAAAATCAGGAAAACATCAATTTGATTGCTCGTTTTAGGTCAGGCTGCCAGTACGTCCATGTATGATCGCCTGCAAATTCATCGTAGAAATAGGAGTAGTTTTTTTCATTGAATATTTTAGATAGCTCCCTGTTTGGAGTCAGGAAATCCTTTTCGCTGGATGATGTGGTTTTAACTTCTGTTTCTTTTTCCCCGACAGTATGATAGACATTCAAAAGGGAAGGCTGACTGAAGTTTTTTGCAGCTGACAATACTTGTTCATTCACATATGGAGACTGCAGCAGCACTTTGCCAAATGTATGCGGATACTGCATGGCGGCGAGCAGTGAAACCGTTGCTGCCAGTGAATCGCCAATCAATGCACGTCCCATTCCCATTTGGTATGTAGGAAATTCCTGATCCAGGTAAGGGACCAGTTCATGCGCAAGAAACCTTATATAGGATTGATGCTGTTCACCATCAGGGTGATATTTTCTTCTGCGGTCCTCAACAGATTGATAGGGGATGCCTACTATGATGACGTTTTCAATTTCTTTTTTGCCTAAAAGTTCATCAGCAATACGCCCGATTCTTCCAAGCTGGAAATAATCCCGTCCATCCTGAGCAATCAGCAATGAGTATTTATATAAAGGAGAATAATTAGCTGGCAAATACACCAACATTGTCATTTCTTCTCTTAATTCCTTGCTTTTTAGTGTAATTTCTAGAATTTTACCCATTGAAAAATCCATTTAAAAAACCTCCAAATCCATCATTCTGTTAAGAATTCTTCGTATGTCACCAAAATTTTATCATATCTATTGCAAAAAAGCTTTTTTGAAAAGAGAATCATCAACAGTGAATCAATTAAAATATTTCGTTAACCAAAATATTTACAATTTTACGAAAACTTATGTTAATATTGTTTTGAACAATTCTATGAAACAAAGGGGGATATTTAATGAAAAGAAAAAGTTTTCTTCTCGTAACCATCTTGATGCTGACACTTTCCATGGTTCTTGCTGCATGCGGAGGAAAGGAAAAGACTGGTGGCAATGGCGAGGAGGGCAAGTCTGGAGAGAAACCAAAATTCATTAGCATTCTCACAGGAGGAACAGGCGGTACATATTTCCCGCTTGGTGGTTCTTTTGCAAACATTATCAAAGAAGAAACTGGTATCGAAACAAATGCAGAAGTAACTGGTGCATCTGCTGAGAACATGCAAACATTAAAAGATGGTAATGGTGAAATTGCATTCACTCAGACAGACATTGCGTCGTATGCCACAGAAGGTAAGCTGATGTTCAAAGATGGAAAAATTGATAACGTAAAAGCAATCGGAACTTTATATCCTGAAACGATTCAAATCGTAACGACTGAAAAATCAGGCATTAAATCGGTAGAAGACCTTAAAGGAAAAAATGTGTCCATAGGTGCACCTGGATCAGGTACTGCTGCTAATGCTGAACAGATTCTTGAAGTTTACGGATTATCATTGGACGATATTAAGAAAAAGGATCTTTCTTTTGATGAATCAATAGCTGGAATCCAGGATGGAAGCATCGACGCAGCGTTTGTAACTGCTGGGACTCCAACTGGAGCTGTTGAGCAATTATCTGCAACAGAAAAGGTAGTTATCGTTCCAGTTGATGCAGATAAAGCAGAAGAACTTATAAAAAAATATCCTTATTATACAAAGGATGAAGTGCCAAGCGGGGTGTATAAGCTAGGAAGCGCCGTTCCAACTGTTGCGGTTCAGGCCATGCTTGTTGTTAATGACAGCTTATCTAATGAAGTGGTTTATGACATCACTAAGGCAATTTTTGAAAACCTTGATAAAGTAACACATGCCAAGGGAAAATTGATCAAGCCTGAAAAAGCTCTCAACGGGGTTGGGATCGATGTCCATCCTGGTGCACAAAAATATTATGATGAAAAAGGTATCAAGGCTGAATAGATTATTAAATTTTACATGGTCTTCATAAGGAGCTTGACCGGACGCAGCAACCTTGAGAATATGGTTCCTGTGCCCGGTCAAATTCACTTTAACTGTGAAAATATTATTCAACACGGGCAGTTTGCTGTTCAGAAATTTAAAATTGAACAGGCGGGAGTGTATTGAAAAAGAAATGGTTCATATTATTTATTCTTATACTTGCGTTCAGCGCCAGTGTATTGTTGATTCCTATAAGAAAAGCACTTGTTTTTCAATATGAAAATACAAATAAAATTCTCGCATTCATCCCTATTTCAGGTAATCAATATTTTAAGATTAAATTCACACATTCAATCCATTTAACTGATGTATTTGAAAGCTATGTTATAACCCCTGGTAACCAGATTAAACAGTATGAATTGGAGTATGAAGACACAGCGATTGGAATGCCCTCAAATTCATTAGAAGGTGAAAAGTTCATCATGAAAGACGGCAAATACTACATAACAAATATGAACCGAATCTTTCAAAGCTTTGATTTAAGAATCGGACAAGTAAGAGCTAACCATACAGTAATCTTTGATGGGGCAGAGTATCCATTAGCAAATTATATCGAGCCTGGTACTCGTGTAAGGATTGAAGTGAAAAAAATAAATTTATTGCAGGAGTTGGAAGGAGTGAACATCCTTGAGCACAAAAATTGAAACTTTATCTGAACAGGAACAGCAGGAGCTGATAGAAAAATACGATCCGGAGGCTGGTTCAAGGAAGCTAAAAGGCATAATGGGGATCATCGTTTTTGTTTTATTGCTTTCATTCTCGTTGTTCCAGTTATACACAACTCTTTTTGGGGTCTTAACCGCCCAGCTGCAAAGATCGATCCATTTAGGATTTGCACTTGCTTTAATTTTTCTTTTGTTTCCGGCAAGAAGGAAAGACCGGATTCATAATAAAGTTGCCTGGTATGATATCTTATTAGCTATCATTGCTGTTGCGGTTGGTGCGTACTGGCCAGTCATGATTGATGAGCTTGTAAACAGGGTAGGACGACTTACAGAACTTGATTTTTATATCGGACTTGCTGCAATATTGCTTGTGCTGGAAGCAACACGCAGAACAGTAGGACTGCCAATCATGATTATCGCCATGGCATTTATGGGCTATGCATTGTATGGTCCTTATATGCCGGGATTCCTCGCGCATAGAGGACTTGATTTGGACAGGTTAGTTCAATCAATGTTTTTCACTACTGAAGGAATTCTAGGAACCCCACTTGGTGTTTCAGCTACATTTATTTTCTTATTCTTGTTATTTGGTTCTTTTCTTGAAAAAACAGGAGTGGGACAATATTTTAATGACCTTGCCATTTTTATTGCGGGAAAAAGAGTTGGCGGACCTGCCAAGGTTGCAATTTTCTCAAGTGCTCTGCAAGGAACCATAAGTGGAAGTTCGGTAGCGAACGTTGTCCAATCAGGAGCTTTTACAATTCCGATGATGAAAAAGCTGGGTTATGGCAAAGAATTCTCTGGCGCAGTTGAAGCATCAGCATCAACAGGCGGACAGTTAATGCCTCCAGTTATGGGTGCAGCGGCCTTCTTAATGGTTGAATTCATCGGAGGCGGAATCAGTTACTGGGATATTGCAAAAGCTGCCGCTATCCCCGCGGTGCTGTATTTTACAGGAATATGGATTATGACTCATTTCGAAGCAAAAAGGGTTGGTCTTCGCGGTTTAAAGGATGAAGAAATTCCCGGCCGAAGAGAAATACTTTCGAAAATCTATTTGTTAGTACCAATATTAGTTATCATGATTCTTATGTTAACAGGCATGAGCGTTATGAGATCGGCATTATGGAGCATCCTGATCACTGTATTGGTAAGCGCAATCAGAAGAGAAACACGAATTGGCATAAGAGGAATCATCGATGCACTTGTAGATGGCGCAAGAACTGCACTTGGGGTCGCAGCCGCAACTGCAGCAGCTGGTATAATCGTTGGTGTGGTAACAAAAACAGGCTTGGGTCTAAAGCTCGCAAATGGTATCTTGGATCTTGCTGGCGGCCTTTTAATTCCTACCCTGATTTTCACTATGATAGCATCACTAATACT
>NZ_JBAVFI010000479.1:0-2726 GCF_049588175.1 Mesobacillus sp. | reverse complement strand
CTTATTGCTCGCAATTGCTTCCTCCCGCGAGAAGGTACCATTTCCGGCAGTTATTGAGATCCTGATTATGGAAGCGGCATTTGAGCTGATTAGGGAGGCAGGACTTCGTGTACCAAGTCCGATCGGTCCGACCATTGGAATTGTAGGAGCACTCATTCTCGGACAGGCAGCGGTTCAAGCTAATATTATCAGCCCAATCGTGATTATTGTAGTCGCACTTGGCGGCCTAAGTTCTTTTGCCGTAAGCGATATAAGTTTGAATTTCGCAGTAAGGTTAATCCGTTTTATATTCATCTTGAGTGCAGCCATGCTCGGAATTTACGGGATGACAGCCACTTTTATTGCCGGTTTATTCTATATGGTTTCGCTGAAGTCATTTGGAGTCCCTTATCTTGCACCGATGTCTCCAAGTTATAAATCTTCCAAGGATACTATATTTCGCAAAATAATCAAAAATGAAAAATTAAGGCCGGGATTTTTGAAGCCAACTGATATGCAAAAAAAGAGCGATGAGGCATAAATCATGAAGCAGAATAAAGGGAAAATTGGAATTAAGGAATATACAGCAATCATCCTTCTTACCCTTGGGGCAAAATTAACTGATGATACCCCGTCCATTATTTTTGAGAATGCAAAAAATGCTGGCTGGATTGCAACGCTTTTGATTGGTATTACCTCATTGATTCCTATTCTCTTGCTATTAAAGGTTTTTTCAGTACATAAAGATAAAAACCTGCATGAGGTTATGATCTATCTGTTTGGCAAAATAATAGGAAACCTTATTTCAATATTCCTATTATTAGGCGGCATAGCAGCTTTGATCCTAGACTCTGGTGTATATGTAGATATCATTGGAACAATGTATTTTACAAAGACACCGCCAATAGTCATTTATGCGATCCTGATGACGGTTTGTGCTTATGGAGCCAAACGCGGTATTGAACAAATAGGTGCGGTATCCTGGCTGCTATTCCCCTATATAAAAATAACCTTATTCATTGCATTGATCTTTACATTCAAGGCAGGGAATATAGGATACTTATTCCCTCTATGGGGAGAAGGCAAGCTCGGAATCCTGAAAGCTTCTGCTAAAAATGTATCAATATTCGCAGATTTTTTCTTTCTGGGACTAATAGCCCCGCTGGTCACTACATTTAAGGATTTCAAAAAAGGAACCCTTATAGCACTTCTAATTGTAACCATCGAAATAAGCTTAGCATTAGTGGGATTTGTTATGCTGTTTGATTACACAACTGCAGAAATGCTCAGCTACCCATTCCATGAAACGATCCGGTACATCCAGATTGGTTTCCTTGCGAATGTAGAGACTTTATTTTTTCCTTTTTGGCTTGTTGCTACTTTTATAAGGTTTTCATTCTACCTATATTTAAGTGCTATTTTGCTCGGGGGAATTCTAAAAATAAAAGAATTTGAATATCTAATTCCTCTAATCACAGCCATTATTGTATTGATTGGCTACGCACCTGAAAGCCCTTCAATTGTTCTCTTTACGCTGAGACAGAATAACTTATTGCTGCTTAGTCCTGCCTTTATGGTCTTGCCTCCGCTTATGTGGATTATGGCAAAAATACGGGGAGATTTTAAGAATGAAAATGTTAAAGAATTCGGTTAAGCTCCTATTTATTTGCATGCTATTCACTATTCTTGCTGGCTGCTGGGACCAAAAGGAATTGGACCAGAAGGCATATGTCATAGCGATAGGACTAGATGAGGCAGAGCAAAAGGGAAAGGTGAAAGTGACTTACTTAATAGCGAACCCGGAAGTGGGGTCCCAGCAATCAGGAGGAGGCACTAATGAACCACCCCAGGAGATCGTTTCATTGATTGCAGACGATTTCATTTCGTCAAGGAATACAGCCAATGCAATCATTGCAAGAGAGATTTCATATGACTTGCTGCAAGTAATGATTGTATCAGAGGGTTTTGCAGAAAATCCAAATTTTATAAGGTGGATATATAGTGCAGCGAAGGACCGCGAAATTAAAAGAAGTGCGAAGTTAATCGTTTCAAAGGAGAAGGCAGAAAAATTTTTATTTACGAATAAACCACAGATTGAAACCCGGCCCCATAAATTTTTTGAATTGATGATTGAAAGAGGCCAGGCAACAGGAATGATTCCCAATACAGATCTTAATAGTTACTATAGTATTACTGAGAGTGATGCAGACCTATTTCTTGCCATTTATGCGACTACGGAAAAGGACGAATCACAAATGAAGATTTCTGATGATGACTTAATGGCTGGGGAGCTCCATGCAGATGGTACAACCAGGAATGCTCAATTCATGGGCTCGGCTGTCTTTAAAGAAGGCATCATGATAGGGAAAATAACTGGTGAGGAAACACGAATTTCAAGTTTATTGGACAATACATGGGATACGGAAGATATCATGACGAATTTTCAAGATCCCTTCAATGAAAAATATAGAATTTCAGCGAGAGTTTCCCAGAAAAGAAAAAATAAATATACGATTAAAAATAAATATGGCAGACCTGAAATTGTAATCCAGGTGCCATTATTCATAGAAATTTTAAGTGATCCCAGCATGATCAATTATGCCAAGAATAAAGGTAAAGTGATGGAATTACAGAGTTTTATCACGAAGATTATTGAGACTAAGATGAGTGAATATATTACCCGGACTCAGGAAGAATTCAAAGGCGATACCTTCCATTTATCTGTCCCAATCAGGAGGGAGTTTGGA
>NZ_JBAVFI010000478.1:0-5031 GCF_049588175.1 Mesobacillus sp. | reverse complement strand
GGGTCTGACCCCCGGCGGTTTAACGCGGTAAAGGGGTTGGGAAAAGCCTGGCATATTGCCAGGCTCTAGTTTAGGGCTTCCATTTGTTTTATGATTTCATCTGAATCGGGAAAGACACCTGTATCCAGTTTGGAATACAATAACTGACCGTTTATGGTCACTTCAAAAGCGCCCTTTGAGGCTGGAACAAGTTCCATTTTTTCGATCTGGCTTCGGAAATGGGTAAATAACTCTTCCGCGAAACTCGCGGCTTTTGGTGCGTAATTTCAAAGCATGCAAAATTCGACGATAACCTGAAATTTTTCCACAGTAAATCCCCCTGTTAGCTTCTATATAAGTATTTACTGTCATTTTAGTGTAAAGTCTATACTGATGCAAATAATAGTGGCTTAAGGATGATTTTCAAAATAAGAAAGAGTATACTTTTTTTGAGGTGATAATATTGAGCGAACATGAAAAGATCCGTCTGACTTCCTTGTCGACAAAAGCTGGCTGAGGATGCAAAATCAGTCCAGAGGACCTGACGCAAGTTTTGCGTCTTTTACCAAAACAGGAACCCGTTCCTGAACTGCTAGTCGGTCATGAAACATCCGATGATGCGGGAGTATATAAATTGACTGAAACCATTGCCCTGATCCAAACGATCGATTATTTTACTCCGATTGTGGACGACCCATATATGTTTGGCCAGATTGCAGCTGCCAATGCCCTTAGTGATGTATATGCCATGGGAGGAGAACCTAAAACGGTGTTGAATATCGTGGGGTATCCTGTGAAAAAATTAGGACCGGATCTGCTTGCGGAGATTCTCCGGGGAGCAAGCGATAAAGTAAAAGAAGCTGGTGCTGTAACAGTTGGCGGCCACTCGATAGATGACCAGGAGCCGAAGTTCGGATTGTCTGTCACAGGTCTTGCCCATCCAGATAAAATCTGGAAAAATGTTGGTGCTATTCCCGGTGATGTTTTAGTCCTTTCAAAGCCTATCGGAGTTGGTATCATGACGACTGGCATTAAGCGCAGTGTTGTAACAGCTGAACAAGAGCAGGAAGTTACAGAAACAATGGCACTTCTTAATAAATCTGCAGCTGATGCATTGCAAAGCTTCAACCCTCATGCAGTTACTGATGTCACAGGCTTTGGCCTTCTTGGTCATGGCAGTGAGATCGCCCGCGGCAGCGATGTAAGCTTCGAAATTACTTTGTCGCAGGTTCCTGTTTTGACAGGTACATATGAACTTGCTGCAAAAGGAGTAGTTCCTGGAGGGTCGAAATCAAACCACACATGGCTTAAGGATGATGTAGTCTATGATGAAATTTCTTCAGAAGAACAACTCGTTCTTTGTGACGCCATCACTTCTGGTGGCCTGTTAGTTTCTCTGCCTGAAGAAGAAGCAGAGCAATATGTGGACGCTTTGAAGGAACAGGGTTTAAATCATGCTGCGATAATCGGGAAGGTTATCGAAAAGAAAGACAAATTAATCTATGTAAAAAGGTGAAATCATTAGATTTCACCTTTTTACATTTACTATTAAAGTTTATATCGTAATTTCTCTAACATATCTGCAGTCATGCTTGATAAATCGTATTTCGCTTTAAAACCCCACTCAGCGGCTGCAGCAGTAGCGTCTATTGAGTTCGGCCAGCTGTCAGCGATTGCCTGTCTAACAGGGTCGACATTATAGGTAAGTTCAAAAGCTGGAATATGCTTTTTAATTTCAGCAGCAAGTTCCTCAGGTTCAAAACTCATCGCAGTAACGTTAAATGCATTGCGGTGAATCAGTTTTGCTTGGTCCGCTTCCATTAAATCGACAATCGCATCAAGCGCGTCAGGCATGTACATCATATCCATATAAGTTCCCTTATCGATATATGAAGTATATTTTCCGTTCTTGATCGCCTCATAGTAAATTTCGACAGCATAATCAGTTGTGCCGCCCCCTGGAGGTGCCACGTAAGAGATCAAGCCAGGGAATCTTACTCCCCTAGTATCCACACCAAAACGCTGGAAGTAATAATCTGCAAGTAATTCACCAGCAACCTTATTGACTCCATACATCGTCGTTGGACGCTGGATCGTATCCTGAGGTGTATTGTCCTTAGGAGTAGTTGGTCCAAATGCGCCAATAGAGCTCGGGGTGAAGAACTGGCAGTTCAGCTCCCTTGCTGTTTCAAGTGCGTTCATTAGCCCACCCATATTCAGGTTCCAGGCAAATTGGGGCTTCGCTTCTGCTGTCGCGGATAATAGTGCAGCCATGTGCATGATTGTATCGACTTGATATTTACTAGCGATTTCGCCCATTGATTTGGCGTCCATAACGTCAAGGATTTCAAATGGTCCATTGGCTGAAGCTTCAGAATCTGTCTTCCTGATGTCAGTGGCGATTACATTGTCTTGGCCATATATGCCGCGCAGCTTGCCAGTCAATTCAGAACCAATCTGGCCAAGTGCACCGGTAATTAATATTTTCTTCATTCTATGTACTCCTCCTGGTTGTTGCTGTAAAAAGGACTGCCGGCAATTTATATAACCGGCCGCCCTGTGTTTGCTATTAAATAATTCCTAGTTCCTTGCCGACCTTTTCATAAGTTGAGATTGCTTGGTCTAGCATCTCTTTCGTATGAGCAGCAGAAGGCATATTTCTTACCCGGCCAGTCCCACTTGGCACAGTTGGGAATACGATTGATTTCGCGTACACACCTTCATCGTTTAGGCGTTTGCTGAATTCCTGGGTTTTGACTTCATCCCCAATAATGCATGGAGTAATCGGCGTTTCAGAATACCCAATATCAAATCCAAGTTTTTTCAGGCCATCCTTCAGGTAGTTTGCATTTTCCCATAGACGTTCATTTAATTCTGTACTGTCCATTAAAATTTCAACAGCTTTTATGCTGGCAGCCACATCGGCTGGCGTCAGTGAGGTTGAAAATAAGAACGGCCGGCTTCTTACTTTAAGCCAGTCAATCAGGTTTTGCTTCCCGGCAACATAGCCGCCGACTACGCCAATTGCCTTGGATAATGTTCCAATCTGGAAATCGACTTTATCAGAAAGGCCAAAATGCTTCACAGTTCCTGCGCCATCACCTAGGACACCTGAACCATGAGCATCGTCCACGTATGTAATCAAATCGAATTCTTCAGCAATCTGAACGATTTCAGGCAACTTTGCAATATCGCCATCCATGGAGAAAACCCCGTCTGTAATGACCATGACTTTGTTGTAAAGTCCTGATTCCGTTGCTTCCTTTGCCTTAGCGCGCAAGTCATCCATATCTGAATGATTGAAGCGAATTATTTTCGCTCTAGATAAACGGCAGCCATCAATGATTGAAGCATGGTTCAGTTCATCTGATAAGATTGCATCATTTTTATCCATTACCGCCGAGATTGCCGCCATATTGCACATGAATCCAGATTGATAAGCAATGGCTGCTTCTGTTTTCTTGAATTTAGCCAGCTTTTCTTCTAGCTCGATGTGAATCTTTAGTGTGCCATTAATTGTCCTTACCGCACCTGCTCCAACCCCATATTTGCTGATCGCTTCTGCAGCTGCTTTTTTTAGTCTTTCATCTGTAGCAAGTCCCAGGTAATTATTTGAAGAGAGGTTAATCAATTCTCTTCCATTGATTGTGATTACTGGTCCATTTGGGCTTTCAAGAGGGTCGATCACATTGTATAAACCCTTCCCTTTTAAATCCTCTAAGTTTTCATTTAAAAATTGTTCAAGACCTTTGCTAGACATCGTAAATCCCCTTTCTGCCGTCAAATTAGGCATGTCATTATATTGGATACAACTGTCTTTTTGGGGAGGACATTGTCGAGATTCCTGTTCCCATGATACCTATGGTGTTCACAAGATATACTTTAACACATTTAGATAGATTGTACATCTATGAAGGACAGAAAACGCTTCCTTTTTTGCATGGTTTTGAAATCATTCATTTTAGTTTCCCCGCTTTGCGCAAGATATCGCAAAAATCATCATTAATTTTACTATTTCAGGTTTAATAGAAGTGATTAGGGTATAGAAAAAGGAGCCAGTCTGCAACCAAGCAGTTTGGCGGGGGAAGTGGATTATCTCGGTTTTGATTTACATAATGATCACTCCCTCCTTCTTTCATAGAGAATAGATACCGAAAATTGGAGGCTAATAATATGAAGTACCCTTTGCATGTCACTTCTGAAATCGGAGAGTTAAAAACCGTAGTTCTTCACAGGCCAGGGAAAGAAGTCGAAAACTTGACGCCGAAGTATCTTGAAAGGCTCCTCTTCGATGATATCCCTTATTTACCTGCAGTCCAGAGAGAGCATGACTATTTTGCCGATGTGCTAAGGAACCGTGGTGTAGAAGTTCTTTATTTAGAAAAACTTATGGCAGAAGCATTAAGCTCAGAAGATTTGTGTCATGAGTTTATTGATCAGCTGTTGGATGAGAGCAAAAGAAATTTAAATGGCTCAAGGAAAACAGTTGAAGAATATCTTCATTCGTTTACCACAGAGGAAATGATCCGCAAAGTAATGTCTGGAGTGTTAAAATCTGAAATTCAAAATGAAAAAAAAGTTCATTTACATGAGCTTCTGGAAGACTATTATCCGTTCTTTCTCGATCCGATGCCAAACCTATATTTCACTCGTGACCCTGCTGCGGTGATCGGTGACGGTATTTCACTGAATAAAATGTGTGAAGGAGCAAGAAAAAGAGAATCCTTATTCATGGATTTTATCATAAACCACCATCCGCGATTTTCTGGTCATGATATTCCTCATTGGTATGATCGCGATGAGTATTACCCAATTGAAGGCGGAGATGAGCTTGTGCTCAGTCCTGAAGTCATCGCAATAGGTGTAAGTGCGCGTACATCTGCACAGGCCATTGAGAAGCTGGCAAAACGAATATTCTCGAGAGATGGGACAATCAGGAAGGTTGTTGCTGTTGAAATTCCTAAATTAAGAGCATATATGCATTTGGATACCGTATTTACTATGGTTGACCAGGAAAAATTCACAATTCATCATGGAATTGAAGGTCCCAAC
>NZ_JBAVFI010000477.1:0-1926 GCF_049588175.1 Mesobacillus sp. | reverse complement strand
TAGGAGTTTAATTTTTCAAATCTGACCTGGAATCCATTTTTCTTGAAAAGCTCATCAAGTACATCAAGCGTTGTATAGTACTCTCTCTGAAGATCCTCCAACAAATTTTTATAGCCTTGTTTTGTTACAGTTCGATATCGCTCTTGACGATCCTCTTCATTGATGAAAGCTGTATCAGCAAAAACCACCTTGCCTTTTTCAGGCAGCAGCTTGCTGTAAATTGCAAGTGCTGAGTCCTTTTCATCATTTGTTAAATGGTGAAATGCATAAGTGCTTACAATCGAGTCAATGTTCCCAGGCAAATCCGGAAAGTCTAAAAAATCGCCATCAAACAATTCCAAGTTCATAAAACGTGCTTTAGAAATCTCCCTCATTACCTTCGAAGGCTCAATTCCAAATACTTCTCTTCCAGCAGCAAGCAGTTTCTCTGTCAGATTACCAGTTCCCACTCCAAATTCCACAACTGTACCTTTGGATTTTAAAGCCACCGTTTCTAATATATTATCATAATCTTCAAACACTTCTTTATATTCTTCATCCTGTCCAGAAACAGTTTGTTCATAATAATTAGCCCAATCATCAAATAAAGGAATAAACTCTCTGCCCATTTGATTCACTCCGCTTTTTTAATTTATATAATTCCTATAAGTATAGTATGAATTAAAACTTTATAGGTCACATAGTAGCATACAAATAATTCGAAATCAATTATTGCCTGTTTTGTTTCACTAAAAAATTTTCAACCATGGTTAGTTAGCTGACTACAGTTAAATTAGAAGGAAAACACGGATTTGGTAGTGTATACTAACTATATACAATAATCCCAGGGGGGAAATGATGGGTAAAAAAGTTCTTGTTGCGGAAGATGAACTACGGATTGGAAATTTGTTAAAGATGTACTTGGAACGAGAATCATATAATGTTGAATTAGTGGCTAACGGGGATCATGCACTTGAAAAAGCATTGAGTGAACCATTTGACTTAGTTATTTTAGACATATTAATGCCTGGTAAAGATGGATTCACCATTCTCGAAGAAATTAGGAAAACCATAAAAACACCCGTTATCATGCTTTCAGCAAAAGGGGAGGAAAATGATTTAAAACGAGGGCATGATTTAGGTGCGAACGAATATATTTTAAAGCCGTTCAGTCCGCGTGATGTCATTTCTAAAATAAAGTTGCTATTAAATGAATGACAAAGAGGCATTGGAATTCTGCAATGCCTCTTTACTGCTCTTCCACTTTTTATATAAGCTTATTACCTCACATAGACGTTTGACTTCCCAATCGAGCTGTTATTTCACCCTTTTGGAATTCGTAAATCTCACCGAAATAATCAACCCTACCTCCCGCGATCACAATTCCACTGTCATCATTACATGCATAAATGCTGCGTTCTTGATTCAATGAATAGACCAGTAATTCTTGCGACTTTGACACCTGCGTTTCCCAATGTGGCATGAACTCAAAATCCACCAGGTTTAAACTATCCATTGCATTTAATTGAACTTCGTTATCGTCTATCAATTCTGCTATCTTAATGGATTTTGACATCAAAATCGCTCCGGCACTGACTCCTATTAACAGCTTCCCACTTTCCGCCAATGCTTTTAAAAGAAAATTGAGCTTTCTCTCCTTCAGCTTTTTCAAAAAATAAAACGTGTTCCCGCCAGATAGGTATATTCCATCACATGTAGTTAATGGAACAACTTTGGATAAATCAAACTCCAGATCGATATCAAAATATAGAAAATCCTTAACTCCGATTGATAAGAAAAAATCTTTTGCCTCTTCAAAGTATTTCCTTTCCTTATCCGTTTGTGACGGAATGTATCCAAGTTTAAAAGAGTCATTACCGATTTGCTCTTTAATTCTGTTTGTTAAAGCATCATTACTCTTGTTCAAGTCACTTAGCATAATGAGAT
>NZ_JBAVFI010000476.1:0-2781 GCF_049588175.1 Mesobacillus sp. | reverse complement strand
CGGTTGCTTTACGACCCCCTAATTCTTTTGGACACCCTAATGCTAAAAACTGTACACTAGGGACAAGAATATCCATAAATTAGGGAGGGTTTATATGGCTAGAAAAAAGATTGAAGCTTTGGAAGAGGTCAAAAAAAATTATGTTCGTTTAGCCCTGGAATCAGGTAATTACTCTTCCATTTCCCGCCAGGCAGGGATTGATCGTAAAACCTTAACGAACTGGATTCAGGAATATGGGGACGAAATCAGGGAGCGCATGGAAGACCCTACGAAGGCTATCCTTACGACCGAACCTACCAAGGAAGAGCTAAAGGCCAAGTATGAACAGGCGATGAAGTTGCTTGGGGAGAAGGAGCTCGAGGTGGCAATGCTTAGAAATCTGTTAAAAAAAACCCCTTACCAGCCTTAACAATTATCGAAGAAGTAAGAGTTTGGGCAGAGGAGGGATTTCCCATCACCAAGTTAACAGAAGCAGCTGGAGTTAACCGGTCACTGTATTACTACCATTCAGGGGACAATGAAGAGTGGGATTCAAAGGGAAAGCGTGGACGGCCAAGACCAGGGTTTTCAAAAACGAGCTCTGGCAAAATAGTACCTGATGAGCAGATAGAGGAGTTTCTCATGGAGGCTATTGAGGGAGAGTGCGCCATTTACGGTGTAAAGAACCTTACACAATATTTGAAAGATAATCACGAACTCGTAATCAACCACAAGAAAGTACACAGGTTGTGCAAAGAGCTAGGCATCCTACTTCCACAACGTCCACTTACCTCTAAATATCCGAGAAGGCTAGTGAAGAATCGTGTGGTTACCGGTCCGAATCAATTATGGCAGCTAGATATTAAGTATGGATCGATTGAGGGAAGCGAAAGGTTTTTCTTCGTTGCTTGTGCCATTGATGTATTCGACAGGTGTGTCGTTGGATATTATAAAGGACCTAGATGCAAGGCAATGGACATAACAGGCATGCTTAAGGAAGCGATTGTAAGGCGGAACCTCCAAATACCGGAGGAGGACGGGCATTGCATCATCATAAGAACAGATAATGGTCCCCAATTCGTAAGCAACCATTTTGGAGAATTTTGCGAGAATAACAGGATATTTCATGAGCGAATTCCACCTCGTTCTCCTAATTACAATGCTTACATTGAATCATTCTTTAGCCTATTGGAGCGTCATGTATTTAGGCGTTATAGGTTTGAATATTTTGAAGAGGCATACTACCGAATTGATGAGTATATGGAGTTTTACAATCATAGAAGGTATCACGGCTCCTTAGGGCGTATGTCGCCCGCCAAGTTTCATGAAAAGTATAAGGATATCGGGTTCCCACCAGATATGACGATCAGCCTGTAACCAGGCAGAGTTACTCCTTCGTCACTTGCCAACCGCCTAGATGGTTCCGGGGCAGTGTCAAGCGGTTTGGGCTTGACGCTGTTCCGAAACCATCTAAAATCGGCAAGAGTGAGGAAGGAGAACCGAAAAAAAATGAAAAACTAAGACAGAGAGAGAATTTAAAAGCAATTGTCAGGAATAAAGGGGTCAGACCGCAACTGGTGAAAAAACGAGTCCAACTGGTGAAAAAACAAATCCAACTGGTGAAATAATTTAAATCGCTCATTTTCAAGACAGGTTGGTAGGTAGAAACCCTATTAAATTTAGAGAATAACGAAATAAAGTTACTTTTGGAACTTCAAGCAATATATTTTTTCAAATAAAGGATCAAATTCGTGTAGAAAACATTTTCCTTCACCACGTAAAAGCATTATAGCTTTACATTGTGTTCTTGAGAGAATAGCTAAAGTTAATATAAAATAATTATAAATATTGTAAATATTTATAATGGAGGTTTTAGGATGGAAGAGAAAGTAATGGTTTCTGGCCAAACGAATGAAGATTTTTTTCCTGTTAAGGATGTAGATTATTTAGAGCTTTATGTAGGGAATGCAAAGCAGACGGCTCACTTTTTCCAGACAGCGTTTGGCTTTAAGGTTGTAGGTTATTCAGGCCTTGAAACCGGCAATCGTGAAACGACTTCATTTGTTCTTCAGCAGCGTAAAATTCGCCTGGTAGTGACAGGAACATATAGTGACTCCACTCGTGTTGCTCAGTTTGTAAAAACTCATGGCGATGGTGTTAAGGATATTGCGTTGGCTGTTGATGATGTTGAAAAGGCTTACCAATCTGCAGTCAGCCGGGGCGCAATTGAAATCCAGCCTCCACATGAGCTTTCAGATGAGCAAGGCACTTTGAAAAAGGCGATCATCGGAACTTATGGTGACACGATCCATACGCTTGTTGAAAGAAAAGATTACAAAGGATTTTTCATGCCAGGATTCATTGCGTATGAAACGAATGTACCTTTTGTGGATGCTGGCTTCATCGGCATTGATCATGTTGTTGGCAATGTTGAGAGAATGGAAGAATGGGTTAACTATTATGCGAATGTAATGGGCTTCAAGGAAATGAAACACTTCACAGATAAGGATATTGTTACGGAATATTCAGCGCTTATGTCAAAGGTTATGCACAACGGCGGCCGAATCAAATTCCCAATCAATGAGCCTGCTGAAGGAAAGCGCAAATCACAGATTCAGGAATATCTTGAGTTTTACAACGGTCCTGGTGTTCAACACCTTGCGATCCTGACGGAGGATATCGTCAGCACAGTCTCAACGCTGCGCAAAAACGGCGTAGAATTCCTAAGCACTCCTGATTCTTACTACGAAATGCTGTCAGAGCGCGTTGGGGAAATTGATGAAGAAATCGATAAGCTTAAAG
>NZ_JBAVFI010000475.1:0-5307 GCF_049588175.1 Mesobacillus sp. | reverse complement strand
AAAGCATTTCTAAGGTGATTATATGGATATTGAAGTAATTTGGAAACAATTTTTAAAAATGCTTAGTGATTATGATTCAATTGCTCAAGCAAGTTATAAAAAGTCCGCAGGTATCCCCTTTTTGTATATCCAGGCGAAAGATCATCCAAGCAAAAATGAACTAGAAAACGCCATACGCCAATCAGCAGCTGGAGCAATGCAAGGTAAACAGCTTCATAGCGAAACTGAGTTTGTCAGAAATGAAGACAATCTTTTTGTTTTCCGCCATCGCTTTTATGTCCCGCAGAAAAAAATGTTCTGCTGCGGAAATCTATGCCCAGATTGCATAAGGCTTAAAAACTGAGAATTACGCACAGCAATGCGTTAAAGCGCTGGGGGTCAGACCCCCACCACGTTAAAGGGGTAAAGAAAAGAGCATGGATTCTCTCCATGCTCTTCCTGGTTTATTATGCAGAACACCCACAGCTTCCGCCACTGCCACAGCCACCACTGCATGAGCTTTCAAAGAATGGGTTGCCAGTCGGCACTTTCACACTTTCTGAAACGGATCTGCCAATAATGACGCTTACTTCATCAAGAAGCCCTTGAAGGTCATTCTCAGCTTTCTTGAACTCCGCTACGACCTCATCCATATCAAGATCCCTTTTTACGATGCGGATCTTGCCCATGACTTCTTTATAGTCAGGATGATACTTTCCGAAACGCTGGACTTCCTCATAGCGATCCTTCATATCTACAAACTCGTTTATCTTTCTTTGAGTTTCAGGATCGTTTTTAACACTATATAAACATTGCCGATAATGCTCGGCAATATCAGATTGCAAAATCATGCTGACAAGTTGTTCAGCTTGTTCTAATAACATAACTCTTTCTGATGTAACAGCAAGCAATGCAGGCTCACCTCCGACCTCATTTTACCATGAAACTGCCAGAAATGCGAAATTTTCTGGTGGGCGGCATTATTAGATCGACGAGGCAAAAAATTAAAGCTCTCTTCACACAGAAGAAAGCTTCGTCATGATTGGGAATTCATGCTAGAAAACATATGCATCATCATTGATGCCATCTGGACACTATTGGAAAATTTCTGCACTTTATGTGGAATGGTTTTCTCGAAATGATGGAGCGCAGCAATCTGTGCAGAGTAAATGTCACGTGGGTCTCTGCAAAGCTTTCTATACCAGTGCGGCTGGGCTCGGACGAACTCAATCAATTCTTTATTGGACCGCAATTGCTCTATTACCTCTTTTCTCATAATTAGCTCCTTCCTAATCCTTCCTGAATGAAAAAGGATGCCCCGGACCAGAGTTTTTGGCAGACTGCTGGCCGCCTTTATTTCCCTGAAACTGCGAAAGTACTCCTTGAATCGCTCCGAGTGCCTGACTGATGTTAGAGATTTGTCCCTGCAATTGTTCTGGATCCATATTTTTCACAGCACCCATGATGGTTCCAAGCCAATCTGTTTTCTTTTCCTGTTCTCCGACTGATTCTTTTTTTTCGCGGGTTTCACTGCCGCCCCATTTAGGATCATCCTCACCAAGCAGATACCAATCCTCATACAGCTCCTGCCAGGTCGCGTCTCCTTTTCTCACTTCCTGGATGAGCTCCGGATGATTCTTTACAAACTCCTTAAATTTTTGAACAGAGGGATGAAGATTTTTTTTGGCCATAACTTTCACCTCACTGTGTAACAAATGCCTATAATAGCTTATGATTTACATTCAGATTGGTGAGGAAAATGCCCAATAAAATATTAAATGTATTTTTATCTTTGGCTTTGTCATAGTTTAATGTTGATTTTTAGCACCTGTTGATTGGAGCGGAGGGCACTCGACTCCTCCGAAAATGCTAACGCATTTCAATCGTGCGGGGCAGATTCGAGGAAGCTATGCAATGTCCTGCTGGATTAGCGGCCAAGGTGAGACCAAGGTGAAATGATTAGATCATTTGCACCCCACAGGCACAAAGCGACGAGGAGGCTCACCTGAGGCCCCGCGGCAAGCGAGTACCTGGAGCGGAAATCCACAGACAATTTTAACAAAGCCTTATCTTTAAAATACGTTCTTGTTCATCAAATTTTTTTAAAGTGTTAAAATAAAAAACAGAATGTAAATGCTGGCTATTTTCGCAAAGTTCCTAATTCTGCAAGGTAAGTGGGTCAAATAACCTTTGTTTTACGAAAAAATAGTCATATAGAAAGAGGTAATTATATAGATGGAAAAAGAACTGCAACAGCTTTTAGAGGAATGCATCTCACTCTCCAGCGAACAAGATTTAGAAACTCTCCAGGTCGTTTTGTCAGGTGTCAAAAATAAACTTACTGGCAAAAACAGCACATTCATAGATGGCCTCCTTCACATGGATAGAAGACTGGATAATGAAACATGTGAGATTGACATACCAATCACGAAATTGCTCGATAATACCCTCGGCATCGTGCATGGCGGCTTTACTGCCACACTGCTGGATACAGCAATGGGAACTCTCGCGAATAAGCTGCTCCCTGAAGGATATGCTGCCGTAACCTCACAGCTTAATATCCACTATCTGTCCCCAGGCATCGGAGAACGCCTGCACTGCAAAGCGTCTATTGTGCATAAAGGCAGAAGTACAGTAGTGGTTGAGGCAGACGTATTCAGATCTGACGGCAAGAAAATAGCTCATTCATCAGGAAGCTTTTTCGTCGTGGAAAAACAACACAAATAGGGTGATTTTATGGTTACGGCAATTGTTATCCCCATCGTACTTGCTTATTTTTACTGGCTTACCAGGAAAGAAATGCAAGAAAATTACGAGGAGTGGATTAAATTAGAGGATATTCCTGAAGAAGCAATTGTTAGCGGAAAAATCATCGATGTAAGCGAACGAAAAGAACGATTCTATTATCACAGGTTCAACCATATTTCTACCATGAAGATCCATACTGGCTTGAAAGAATTAAATGTCAAAAAGGTGACCCCTTTGCGTACCGGAGTTCGAATACCAGTATTTAAAGCAGGTGAAGTTGTACATTTATATGGGAACTGGAAAGAAGGACAGTTCTCAATAAGCAGGGTGATAAAACAAGAAAAAGAAGCCTGACGAGAGTCAGGCTCCATTTTTTATAATGAATAAATTTAAAATAGCTATTACTCTTCCCAGCGTTTTACAAAATTCTGTGTGTAATGCTTACGGTAAACACCGACTCCCAAGTGGGTAAATTCATTATTAAGCAAAGCTTCCCGGTGGGATTCACTGTTCAGCCAGCCTTCTACGACTGCTGGGGCATCCGTATAGTTGGCCGCAATATTTTCTCCTGCTAGTTCGTACAAAACATCAGCTGCTTTTAAACGATCTGATAGATTACCGAATTTTTCGGACTCATGTGAAAAGTAATCCTCTTCTGCCATGTCTTTACTGTGAGCATATGCAACTTCTGCCGTTTGGTCGTCCCATTGGAGATTTTCTAATGCGTGACGTGCCCTCATTACATTTGTGATATCAAGGATTTGTTTTTCCGTCCCTGTTTCAATTCTCAGCCAATCCTCTTCAGATGGCTCTGGAGGCTCTATTAAGTCACCCCTGTATACCATTTCATACGGCCTTTCCTTTATGAGAGTGTCTTTATCCATATAGCGAATGCTAGAAACAGAACCGGTAAATTTGTCTATATACAGCTGTACGAAGTATTCACCCATTTTGACAATTGGCCTGGTATTCATATCTTGCTCTGAGAGTTCAAATTTATAAGTACTTCCATTTAGTTCGAATGTGACTTCAGGTTCAATCACATTAAGGGCAAAAATTTCATCTACAGGCTGTCCAATCCTGAATGGCTCTACATTGAGAGCCGGACCAATGGCATAAGCCGTAACGACCCTTCCATTAAGGACTCCTGCCTGAATATATTGGTCAAGGTCATTATTGAATACCCACCAATGAAAACCATAAGCAGAAAGATCCACTCTAGATGGTTTTCCCAGGACAGACTTCAGGGCATCGATATCCTTTCCCATAAGCGATCCTACACCCTTTTCCGGCTGGTGAATGCCTTCATGAAGGCTCTGTTCACTGATCTTTTTATCAAGAGATTCATCTACTTTAGGCTTTGTTTCCTGTTCTAATACCAAGTCATCACCGTCATCCTTGGTAAATCCCAGATATAAGCCAATCAATAAAAAGATTGCTGCAATTATTAAAATCCTTCCTATAGTGCGCAGATGGAAACCCCCTTTCTATTCAACTCTATTCAAATGCTTTATTGTTGATAACTATTAGGCATAGAATACATTTGTAAGAATTTAAAAGGCAGCAAAATGCTCTGAACCCTTTAATCTCAATGATCCCCAAAACAATTATTTATGTAATCTGCCTACTAGTATACTTTCTATTACTATATGAGCAATTTTTAAAATTATTATATCATTTAATGAGTTCTTTTTGATAGAAGCATTGAATTCGAAGCGAAAAACATAAAGAACATATTCATTTAGAGTACTCAGGCGTCCGCATTAATAGAAAACAAAAGGCACCCAGTCGGGTGCCTCCATCTTTTATTGCATTTGGCTGCCAGATTCAGATATCTCAGAAAGTGCATGCTGCGCCTGGTCATCTGTAAGTTCATTAATGGCAAAGTCTCCCAAAGCCACAATTCCTATGAGTTTATCTCCATCCACAACTGGCAATCTTCTGACCTTATGCTCTGCCATAAGCCTTGTTGCTTCCTGTGTAGACATATCCGGTGTGGCAGTGACCAGGTGATCGCTCATGACTGCCTCTACTTTAGAAGATGGCGGATGCTTCTCTGCTATGCCCCGAATGACGATATCCCTGTCGGTTATCATTCCAACAAGCCTGTCTCCATCTACTATCGGAATAGCACCCACATTTAAATCCTTCATCTTCACGGCAACCTCGAAGACATTATCCAGCAAAGTACATGTTTCAACATCACTAGTCATGATTTCACGGATTTTACGCACCTCATAATCCTCCTTTTGTAAAAGCTTTGCTTTACTTTAATTTAGGATTCCCCGAACAAGGTATTTTATGCTGGAGACTACATAATTCAAGCTTACTTATCAGATACTATCATTGCCGCATGATAGAATAGGAATTACCGTATTATTCGATATTGACGTCCAGTGGTGCATCAATTTTACAGACTTTTCAAATAAAAAAGGGCTCGTAATGAAGCAGCGGCCGATAAATGGCTGCTGGTTGAATATTAGAAACATCTTCTGTTGAAAAAAAAAGTGATTGAAGTTTCACTTTATATTCATTGCAACTTACTCATTTTTTTACTATTATTGAAACTGAGATATAATC
>NZ_JBAVFI010000474.1:0-3612 GCF_049588175.1 Mesobacillus sp. | reverse complement strand
AATTGATTAAAGCGGGCTGTAAAAGCATCTGCAAATGCCCTGACACTATTTAGATCGGCCAAATCAAGCTGCATCAATTCAACATGAGCATTTTTATTTTCTATTAAAATCGCATCAATCGCAATTTGCCCCTTTTCAATGTTGCGAGCAGCCATAATGACATGCGCTCCCTTTTCAGCAAGAGTTTTAGCCGCCTCAAAACCAATGCCGCTGTTTGCTCCTGTAATAATTACTGTTTTACCCTCCAGATTTTCATTCAACAAAATAGTAACACCTCAATTTTTCATATTATCCTATAGTTTATCATGGCAGGCTTTTATGGTCTTCTTGGAGCTTGTCTATACAATTTATAAAAAAAGATTAGGGAACTGACTAACAGTGTGCTATACTGTGAATACCGTTTTCTTTATTGCTTCATTTCCCTGCTCTGTTAAAGAGCGGGGTTTTTTGTTTTATTTGAAAAAGTTTATTTGTGATTTGAATACAATAGCACAGTTTAATACAATCATGTGTAGAAAGAAAAGAACCAGTTCCAGATTAAATGGAGCTGGTTCTTTTCTCGTTCTATATACCCTTATAAGCGAGTCTGTAAATCTCAGCGAGCTCAGATACAAGTGGAAGTTTGGGATTGGCTGTTGTGCATTGATCTTCGAATGCCCGGTCTGCAAGTGTATCTACCTTTGCTTCAAATTCATCCTTGTCAACACCATTTGCTTCAATGCTCATTGGAATATCCATTTCCTTTGCGAGTTTGATGATCGCCTGCACAAGACTTTCTACACCTTCTTCTGTCGTGCGTGCTGGCAGTCCAAGGATTCTTGCGATGTCCGCATAGCGCTGATCCGCTACAAAGCTTTCGTATTTAGGGAAAGCAGTGAACTTCTTGGGCTTCGTTGCATTATAGCGAATGACATGTGGCAAAAGGATCGTATTGGAACGTCCATGTGCGATATGGAATTCTGCACCGAGCTTATGAGCCAGACTGTGATTGATGCCAAGGAATGCATTGGCAAAGGCCATCCCAGCAATCGTTGATGCATTGTGAACCTTCTCGCGGGCAACCTCATCATTGCCGTTTCGGTAAGCCCTAGGCAGGTATTCAAACACGAGCTGGATTGCCTTAATTGCCAAACCGTCCGTATAATCATTCGCCATACAACTGACATATGCTTCAATCGCATGTGTCAATACGTCCATACCAGTATCTGCGGTAATATGCTTCGGAACGGTCATGACAAATTGCGGGTCAACGATAGCTACGTCAGGTGTTAATTCGTAGTCAGCCAGCGGATATTTTATATTTGCCTTTTTATCCGTGATGACAGAGAAGGACGTTACTTCGGAACCAGTTCCTGAAGTAGTCGGAATCGCAACAAATTGAGCCTTTTGCCCAAGCTTAGGATATTTTACGACTCTCTTTCTGATATCGAGAAACTTCTGTTTCAGTCCATGGAATTCGGTTTCAGGGTGCTCATAGAACAGCCACATGCCCTTTGCAGCGTCCATCGCGGATCCGCCTCCGAGTGCGATGATGACGTCAGGCTGGAAGTTTGCCATCATTTCCGCACCCTTCATCACTGTTTCAATTGATGGATCCGGTTCAACTTCAGAAAAAATTTCACAGTGAACATAATCAGGTCGCTTCCTTAAGTGATAAAGCACTCTATCAACATAACCAAGCTTTACCATACCTGGATCCGTTACAATGAATGCCTTAGAAATATTCGGCATCTTCGTTAGATACTGGGTTGAATTTTTTTCAAAATAGATCTTTGATGGGACTTTAAACCACTGCATATTCACATTCCTTCTCGCTACTTTTTTGACATTGATCAAGTTGATTGCACCAACATTCGTGGATACAGAGTTTCCTCCATAAGTACCGCAGCCAAGAGTCAGGGATGGCAGATAGGAATTGTAAATATCCCCAATTGCACCCTGTGATGAAGGTGCGTTCACAATTACACGACCTGCTTTCATTTTTAGTCCGAATGCCTTAATGACTTCATCACTGCTTGTATGGATCACGGCAGAATGGCCTAACCCTCCAAATTCCAGCATCTCTTCAGCACGCTTTAAGCCTTCATCGGTGCTATTTACCTTGTAGCAAGCCAGAACAGGACTTAATTTTTCCCTTGATAGCGGGTACTGAGGGCCTACACCTTTCAATTCCGCAATCAGGATTTTTGTATCTTCAGGAACCGCAACTCCAGCCATCTGAGCGATTTTATACGCAGGCATTCCTACTATATCCGCGTTAACTGCACAGCTATGTTCATTGATTACAAGCTTCTCAACTTTTTCTCGTTCTTCATCGTTCAGAAAATGGCATTTGTTTGAAATCATTTCCTTTTTCACATCATTGTAAATTTCCTTATCAATAATCACAGCCTGTTCAGAAGCGCAAATCATACCATTATCGAATGTCTTTGATAAAATCAAATCATTGACCGCACGCCTTACATTTGCTGTTTTTTCAATATAACAAGGTACGTTTCCAGGCCCAACACCAAGAGCAGGCTTACCTGAACTGTATGCAGATTTAACCATTCCTGATCCGCCCGTTGCTAAAATAAGTGAGATTTTCGGGTGATTCATCAATGCCTGCGTTGCTTCTAAGGATGGCTTCTCAATCCATTGAATGCAATCTTCAGGAGCACCTGCTTTCACAGCGGCATCCCTTAAAATCCTCGCAGCTTCACTGCTGCATTTCTGCGCAGATGGATGGAAGGCAAAAATGATCGGGTTGCGCGTTTTAATTGAAATCAGCGCTTTGAACATCGTTGTTGAGGTTGGATTCGTTACCGGAGTTACCCCGGCAATTACACCTACAGGCTCCGCAATCGTTATCATGCCCTCATGTTCATTTTCTTCGATGATCCCCGCTGTTTTATCGTACTTAATATTGTGATACACATATTCTGTTGCGAACATATTTTTGATGATTTTATCTTCATATACACCTCGTTTGGTTTCTTCGACCGCCATTTTGGCAAGTTGCATATGTTGATCCAATCCTGCTAGCGCCATTTCCTTTACGATGATATCGATGCTTTCCTGTTTAAGCTCACGCATTTTCCCAAGAGCCTTAAGCCCCTTTTCCACCAGGCTATCTACCATATTAATTACTGGCTGCTGTTCCTTCATCACTTTTTCAGTTGTCGCCATTTTTATAACCTCCAATTAATTTTGTTTTGAATTAATATTGTCTGATTTGTGTGTTGGTGTGTTGTATGTAGCGATTGTCGATATGACCGTTTAGTAATCATTAGTTTGTGAAATATTTCACAAGTAGTTTTAAAAAATATATCACTCACAAACTGGATTTCTCGGAATTTTTTCAAATGATAAATCTGTGATGTATCTTGAACCACTTTTAACGATGATGACAAAATTAACTGTCCAGATGTATGCCGGGATGTTTTCATTCTCTATGAACATCATAGCTTCAAACTCATCACCCGCCAATTCTTCAAAAACCTCCTGCGTATATGTTTCAGTATCAGTCGAGAAAGGCTTAAATTCGCAATAAATCATCTTCACTCACTCCTTTTTCCTTTTCTAATTAAAGAATATCACATGAAAAGAATAATAGTTTGTGAAATATTGAAC
>NZ_JBAVFI010000473.1:0-4637 GCF_049588175.1 Mesobacillus sp. | reverse complement strand
GGGTATGTCTTTTAAAGAAATACATTCTCCAATTCCCGGTTTTCGGAATGATTCCCTTGATGATCGAATTCTGCAATTTTTAATGCGAATCGAGGCAGGTACTCCTTGGGGGAGGAAAAACTGGTCGCTCATGGCAGGTAACCGATTAGATACCTCACTTGAAACATTTTCAGAATGGGGTCAGGCCAGGAAGCAGGTAACAAAGGAAAATGCGGGAGAACTCGTTCATTTAAGAGTAGAGGTCCAAAAGCTTTTCCGTCTGCCAAAAAGTAACGGTATTTTATTTACCATCCATTCACACATGCTGCCTTTAGAAAGGTTCATTCAGCATACCCCGGGGTTAGAACAATTTTATTCGATTCTTCACGAACTCCCAGACTTTATTGCAGACTACAAGGGTATTTCTCTTTATCGAAAAAAGGTACTTGATTATCTAGAAGAGGAAATGAAAAAGAGATGAATCTAGTGCAAAAGGAATTATTATTTACTAAGGGGAAAAGGAAATATTTATTTTGTGCCGATGCAAGGGGTGCAGAGCCTCTATATATTCTCGTTAATCAAGCAATTGAGGAAAAAGTCCCTTTTGATTTCCTCGTCTTCGAGCATGAATCTGATGACTTCCTTAATCTTTGGCTCAATCAGCAAAAAATGGGAACGTACTTGTATTTATCTGGAGATTGGGAATTTGTAAACCGATTGAAAAATCTAGCCTTTGAGGCAGGATTTTCAGATCATGAAATGCAAATGAACATACTGGGACCTATAACAAAGAAGTTAATTTGCAGTAAATGTCACGGTGTAAATGATGTTGAAGATGATCCGAATATCACCTGTGAGCATTGTGGAATTGAGTTGGAGGTTTCCAGCCATTATTCACGCCTTCTAGAGGCATATCTTGGCTACACTTCAATAAAACAATCATTTGGTCATAATGGAGGAGCATGATCTTGCATCGAAATTCAATACTACAAGTACGTGTAAAAAATATTGTAGAAGAGACTGCCACGATAAAAAGGTTCACCTTACAAGCAATGGATTACTCTTTGCTTCCGTATTTTAGTGGCGGCTCACATATAACAACCTGTTTACCACATCCTTCAGGTACATTGGAAAGGCATTATTCTATTTTTAATATAAACGCTGAGGCTGGTCTGTTTGAAATAGCGGTCCGCTTGGCTGAAGACTCAACTGGGGGCTCTCGTTATTGGCATCAAAATGTTAAAATAGGTGATGTATTACCCGTAAGCTACCCCAAGAATTACTTTCATTTAAGTTTCCAAGCGAAACACCATGTGTTTTATGCAGCGGGGATTGGAATCACTCCCTTTTTATCCATGATGGCAGAGCTGGCAGAAAAGAATTCTTCCTTTGAACTTCATTATGCTGCGAAATCAAAAGAGCAATGTGCTTTTTATGAATTCATAAGTAAAACCTATCCAGATCAATGCCGCTTTTATTTTTCAAACAGCGATGGAAATAAACGTTTATCGCCAACACAACTTTTGAATCATCGAATTGGGACCCATGTGTATTTTTGTGGGCCTGATAACTTGATTCAAGACTTTACAAATGCAGCTAAAGCATATGGCTATCCATCGTTCAACATTCATGTCGAACGATTTGCCCCGCCAGCGAAAAAGGAACAGCAGGCATTCCAAGTAATATTAAAAAGAAGTGACAAACAGCTTGAGGTTTCAGAAAACACTTCTCTATTAGCTGTGCTTCTTCAAAACGGAATCAGGGTTCCTTACTCTTGCCGTGCAGGTGGCTGTGGAACTTGTGAAGTAAATGTAGTCGAGGGACAGATTGTTCATTTTGATTCGTTTTTAACAGAAGCTCAGCAATGTTCCAAACAAACTATGCTTAGTTGTGTTTCGCGCGGGAAGGGCAGATTGGTATTGGATTTGTAACGAATAGATTAAAATTCTGGAATTGGTTAATTCTGATTAACAGGATTAGATGTAAAGGTGGAAAATATGGCTAAAACAATTGCAGAAAAACTTAACTTACAAAAATATGAAAAAGCAGCGGTTTTGAATGTCCCAGAGGGTTCAGACTATTTAACGGAACTTGAAGGTTATGATACAGAGCTAAATAAGGATCAATCGTATGATCTGATTTTTGCTTTTGTGTTTGATCTGGAAGCTTTTAAAAGGATCGTAAATACGGTTATCGAGAATCATTATTTAAATAAAAAAGGATATATCTATTTGGCTTATCCAAAAAAGGGGAATAAAGTATACTCAACCTATATTCATCGTGATGAGATTTTTCCTGGCATAGGCGTGGATGAGAATGGTTATGTTGGGACAAGTACTATTAAATTCGCCCGGATGGTTGGATTAGATGAGACTTTTACGGTTGTTGGTCTAAAAGAGGAAGCTCGAAAAAATCAGCCTTCTAGTAAAGCAAGTCAGTGCGTTGATGATTACATTGAGCTGATTCCAGAAATAGAAAAAGATTTGCAGGATACTCCAGCATTACTTGATTTCTACCAATCACTTACACCAGGATATCGTAAGGATTGGGCTCGTTTTGTGTATAGCGCAAAACAAGAAGCGACAAAAGCAAAACGTCGCGAGGAAATGAAAATGATCCTTGGAGCAGGTTACAAGAGCCGGGAATTATATCTTAGAAAATAGTGGGAAAAACATCTTGCGTTATAGGGTCAATTTATATCGGAACAGCCTGATTCCAGTAGTTTAAACAAGAGAAAACAACGTGATATACTTGTCCGGTAGAATCGTACCCTTTTAATATTTCAAAAAGAACTAGATTGACAGAATTAATAGCTTATTGTAGCCTAGTTAATATAATTTAATATTTACACCTCACTTTTTACAAGTGAGGTAGAGGCGCGATATTTAACAGTCCTTAGCGGAGTTTGAGAAGCTATGATGCTAGGGAGAAGGAAATGTCGCCGAAGTTGGTAATATACTCATTATTACTTGCTGGGTCTGTAGTTAAGAGCTGCAGGACTGTCTCAATAAACACCCAGTTTATTGAGTTGTGCTATCTCATTTAGGGAAAAAGAGAGGAATTTTGGGCAACTATGATATTAGTGCGACCTGAGTTTATCTCAGGTCGCTTTTTTGTTGTCAAAAAAGATTTATTAAAACCAAGGAGGAGAAACGAACATGAGAAAACAAGCATCATTATTTCTAGTATTGCTGCTTTCAGCAATGATTCTTTTAGCAGGCTGTGGAAGCAAGGATAAAGCATCTGGCTCATCAGATGAGAATACATTCAAAGTAGGTCTTGAAGCAGGCTATGCGCCATTTAACTGGACTCAGAAGGACGATTCGAATGGTGGTGTCAAAATTGCTGGCACTTCAGAATATGCGGGCGGTTATGACGTAGAAATCGCGAAAAAGATTGCAGATGGTTTAGGCAAAGAATTAGTGATTGTTAAGACGGAATGGGATGGTCTTGTACCAGCTTTAACTTCAGGCAAAATTGATGCGATCATCGCAGGTATGTCACCAACTGCAGAACGAAAAGAGACAATCGATTTTTCGGATAACTATTATAAATCCAATCTAGTAATGGTAGTTAAAAAGGGCGGAAAGTACGAAGGAGCAACTTCAATCCAGGATTTTAAAGGAGCAAAAATCACTGCTCAATTAAATACATTCCACTATTCGGTAATCGATCAAATTGAAGGAGTATCCAAAGCGACGGCAATGGATAACTTCCCGGCGATGAGGGTTGCGCTTGAATCTGGAATCATTGATGGATACGTTTCAGAGCGTCCTGAAGCGGTAAGTGCTTCTGGTGCAAACGAAAATTTAGCTATGGTCGAATTTAAGGATGGATTTAAAACATCAGAGGACGATACAGCAATCGCTGTTGGTCTTGAAAAAGGCAGCAAGTTAACAGGAAAAATCAATGAAATCTTAAAAGGCATCTCTGAGGAAGATCAAACGAAAATCATGGATGAAGCGATTAAGAACCAACCTGCAGCAGAATAAGGATGACGTAAAACCGGCTGTATACGTATACAGTCGGTTTTATGATGATATAAAGGGGGAGAAAAATGAGCTTAGAGTGGATTGTAAAGATCATTTCGGAAAACTGGCCTATGTTCCTTCGCGGAGCAGGTATTACACTTTACATTTCTCTGATTGGTACCATCCTGGGTGCAATCATTGGTCTCGTAGCAGGAGTTATACGCACAATTCCTGTACCAGAACGGGGAATCAAAAGAATATCACTTAAAGTAATAAACTTCATTTTATCGGTTTATATCGAGTTCTTCCGCGGTACTCCGATGATTGTTCAGGCTATGGTCATTTATTATGGTTCGGCCTTAGCATTTGGTATAGATATAGACGTAATGGCAGCAGCACTCATTGTTGTATCAATCAATACTGGAGCATACATGGCAGAAATCGTTCGAGGCGGAATTGTTTCTGTTGATAAAGGCCAATTCGAAGCTGCACAAGCGATTGGCATGAATCACTTCCAAACAATGATGAACGTCGTATTGCCACAGGTCGTCCGTAATATTTTGCCTGCGACGGGCAACCAATTTGTCATTAATATCAAAGACACATCAGTCCTGAACGTTATTTCCGTTTCAGAATTGTATTTCTTAACAAAATCAGTTGCTGGTAACAACTTTAGATACTTTGAGT
>NZ_JBAVFI010000472.1:0-1974 GCF_049588175.1 Mesobacillus sp. | reverse complement strand
TTCTTTGCAGTTCAAACGTTTTTGCCAATGGCAGCGTATAAGTGGCACCAGCAAGCCTGCCGACAGGGTTCAATTTTTCAGAGTTGATCCTGCCGCTTTCATATAAATCATCACTCACATGAACATGAATCACCTTGCCGATCACCAGGCTGCCGGCACCTGCATGATCGCCGCCGAAATGGAGGACCTGATCCAATTCACATTCGAGATGCACCTGAGATTCCTTGACCCTTGGCGCCTTGACTGCCATACTCTTTTCTTTTGAAAGTCCAGAAGCTTCAAATTCATCAACTTCAGAAGAGAACTCCGTCGCACATTCGTTCATCTGCTCAACGAATTCCTCTCCGACAATGTTGATGACGAACTGCCTGGAGGCTTCAATGTTTTTCAGCGTATCCTTCTTCGCGCCATCCGTCCCTCTTCGCATTGGCGAAAAGCAAACCATCATTGGATCCGCACTGATCGCTGTAAAAAAGCTGAATGGAGCAAGATTGGCATTGCCGTTCTCATCAAGGCTTGATACGAAAGCAATCGGCCGAGGAAGAATAGAGCCTTGCAGCAATTTATACGCGTCTCTCCATTCTAGTGAGTCCGTTTTGATTTCCAAATCCTACACCGCCCTTTCATGAAAAAGCTGGCCGACAATTTGTAATATGAATTCATGATCCTCACGAGTTCCGAGCGTAATCCGGAACGCTTCCTTATAGCCAGGAAGCAGCATCTGGCGCACTAGTATGCCATTTTCAGTAAGCTTCTGGATAACTGGTTTGTTCGTGAATGCATATAAAAAGTTCGATTGTGACGGAAAACTATCAATTTCAAGTTCCTTAAATTTAGCGCTCAAAAAGTCTCTTTCAATACTATTTTTAGCTGAGCAATCCTTTACGAAGTTCTGGTCTTCCAGCGCCGCCACTGCAGCAGCCTGTGCCAGCTGGTTAACGTTGAAAACGTCACGCACCTTATGAAGTTCTTTGGCAATCTCCTCATGCATGATTCCATAGCCGACACGAAGGCTTGCAAGCCCATAAATTTTCGAAAAAGTCCTGAGAATAACAAGGTTTTCATATTCATCGAGCAAAGGCATTGTATCCAGATACTCTTCAGAATCCGCATATTCAAAATAAGCTTCATCCATGATGATTAAAACATGAGAAGGAACACTTGCTATAAAAGTCAACAGCTCCTGTTTGGCTGTGATTGTTCCAGTTGGGTTATTCGGATTGCAGACAAATACCAATTTTGTTTTTTCATTGATTGCCTGAAGCATTTTTTCAAGGTCATGCCTGCCGTCTATCATTGGCACGATGACAGCCTTGCCGCCTTCAATCAACACATTCGTTCTATATCGCGGGAAAGTCAATTCAGCTATTACGGCTTCATCATTTTTATCAATATACGCTCTTGTAAGGAGCCTGAGGATTTCCTCTGAACCATTTGAAACAAGAAAATGGTTCGGGGCGATTTTGTAATGAGCGGATAATTTTTCTACGACCTTTGAAGTCACACCATCCGGATACAAGCTGAGATTCATCGTTTCTTGGATAATCGCCTGTCTGACCATTGGTGAAGTACCATACACATTCTCGTTATCGGATAACTTTCTTACTTTGGTGATTCCATATTGCTCCTTGATTTCCTCTATTGTCTGGCCGAGGGCATATGGTGTAATACCTTCTAATTCTGCTCGTGCTTTTACATTCATGTTTATCCCCCTAATTTGAGAGCACTCTTTAATAAGACGAAAAGGGAGCGAGTGCCCCCTTTTGTTCCGGCTTTTAAAGGTTGCCGCGTCTTTCCTGTTCACGCTCAATTGATTCAAATAGGGCTTTGAAGTTTCCTTCACCAAATCCTCGTGCGCCTTTACGCTGAATGATTTCGATGAACAATGTTGGACGGTCGACGATTGGCTTTGTAAAAATTTGCAGCAGATAGCCTTCATCGTCACGGTCTACTAAAATACTAAGCTCTTTAAGC
>NZ_JBAVFI010000471.1:0-2525 GCF_049588175.1 Mesobacillus sp. | reverse complement strand
GAAAGACCCCGCACACACTCCATGGGACGAGTGGATTGATGACTGTTCCTGCATCCTCAAGGACCCGTGACAGGTTTTTCGCCTGTAGTCCCGCTTTTTCGAAATGCCCCGCGAAAGTGTTTCCTGTTAACAAAATTGAGAGGTACTGTTCTCCGATTAAAAAATTTATCCCTATAGCAGACAATGCTGCTGAACCAATCAGGACAGGGACTTTCTGCAGACTGGCCGTTAGTCCCTGAAGTAAAGCAGGCAGGACGCCTAGTTTGAACAACAAGCCTCCCATACTTAGGGCGAGGAGTACTAGCGAAACAGAAAATAACATGCTTTCAATCCCTCCACGAGACAACAGTGAATCCAGTTGTTCGTTCCCACTCTGTGATTGATAGCCTGAGTATAAAATTCCCGGCAGAGTTCCCCATTCAGATCTTTCCACGACAAGCAGGCTTATTGCCATTGCCGAAAAGGTTCCAGCTCCTAGCGTCAAGATCGAAGAAACCTTTTTTACAGCAAGAACAGCGATCAAGATTAACGGAATAAGAGAGTACCAGTGTACAAGATTCATGTCGTCCAGGGTCTTCTGCAAACCATTCAGTTTACTGAAATCTGCTGACCCGAGCTCCGGAGACATCCCTGCAAATAAAAGTAATGAGATAAAGAATGCTGGTACAGTAGTCCATGCCATATTTTTAATATGATCGAATAAATCAACCTTGACCGTGGAAGAGGCGAGTACAGTGGTATCGGAGAGCGGAGACATTTTATCTCCCAAAAAGGCTCCAGATACTACAGCACCAGCAGTGATGGCTGATGAAAAACCGAGTGTTTCACTTACTGCGATAAAAGCAACCCCAATAACAGCTGCCGTTGTCAGAGAACTGCCAATGCTTAAACCAACGACTGATGTCACAAGAAAAACGATGGCATAAAACCATTTTCCAGAAACAAGTTCAAACGCCAGAAATATTAATGTAGGAATTGTTCCAGCAGCAATCCAGCTGCTCACAAGCATGCCAATAAAAAAGAAAATCATGACCGCTCCTAGTCCTGCTTTTGCTCCTTCAACCATGCTGCTTTCGAGGTCTATTATTTTTATTTTCTTGAACAATCCGTATACGATCAAAGCTCCAATTGCGAGCATGACCGGTATGTGTGGAACCAATTCTAACTTGATCATTCCATAACTTATTCCTGACAATAAAAGCAGGATAACGGCTAAAGCTTCCGATGTTTTTAATGAGATTGCAGGCTGGTGATTTAACATGTTGTTCCCTCCAATTAGCTGAAATACAAATAGCTCCTTTTCGTCTAGGGACGAAGGAGCTCCGCGGTACCACCCTAATTGGCAAACAAACACGCCTGCCCACTTCATTAATAGTGTCATCAATCGACAGCTGTATTTCAAATTTGCCACTGCCTGGATTTTCAGCTACCATCCAGTCTCTTTCTGCTGCCCATGACAACTCTACTTTTTACTGTCAACACTATATCATATCACTTTTTCACTTAAACGCTTTTATGCATAAAAGCGTCGATGTGTAATATCAATATAGTATTTTACTATTAAAATGTCAAGAAAAAACCTGTCTTTTTAAAAGACAGATTTTATTCATGATTCATATTCTTAAATCTCGCCATCTAGTTTGCCGGATCTTCTTCCGTTCACACCCGTTTCGACCCTTCTTAAGACATGCTTTTATGACTACCTTATACCTGTTGTTACGTAAGATGTATTTAAGCTAGGCTTCCCGATATAAAATCCCTGTGCAAGATCGATACCAATCTTTTGGCAGTACTCCATTTCTTCCTTCCTTTCAATTCCTTCTGCCAGTACCGTAATATCAAGTTTATTTGCCAATTCAATGACCCTTGTTAAAAACTCCTGGTTCTCAGCAACCTCGTCGCAATAATGAATATACTGTCGATCGATTTTTACATAATCAGGGTTCAGCATCTCGAGTACTTCTAGGGTTGAAAAACCTGTTCCAACATCATCAAGGGCAACCTTCATGCCTTGCCTTTTATATGTATTCAAGACGTTCTTTAGGTGTTGGATATCTTCGATTTTTTCTGATTCGACTACTTCAAATACAAGATCATCCGGATTGATTTGATATTTTTCTACAAGTCTGAAAGTATGCTGCAGACAATATTCCGGATTATATATTGTTGATGGCAGAAAGTTAATGAAGCTTTTTATCCCTGCTGGTACTTTTTCTTTTTTTGCCTTAATCGCAGCTTCCCGCGCCCGTTTATCCAGCAAGGAAAGCAGACCAGTTTCATGAGCAGTTCCGAAAAGTTTTCCAGGAGGTATCTGTTCAGGTGATTCTGTCCTCAACAAAGATTCATAGCCATAAATCTGGCCGTCATTCTTGAGATTGACGATAGGCTGCAAGTAGCTTACAAGACTTCCATGATTGATCATTTCAACCGTGTCACGTTCCCGTACTCGACTATACAAAGAAGTGAGACTGATGTTCATTCTAGGAATTACATTCTTATCGGAAATCCCCGCCTCGACCCCTTTT
>NZ_JBAVFI010000470.1:0-1713 GCF_049588175.1 Mesobacillus sp. | reverse complement strand
GACCCCAGGTCGCCCTGGCGTCCTGAACGGCCTTTCAGCTGATTGTCAACGCGTCTGCTTTCGTGCCTTTCCGTACCGATGACATGGAGGCCGCCTAATTCGGCAACGCCTTCACCGAGAAGAATGTCCGTACCGCGTCCAGCCATATTGGTGGCAATGGTGATCCTGCCGTGCTGACCAGCCTGGGAGATGAGCTGGACCTCTTGCTCCACTGTTTTTGCATTCAATAGTTGATACGAAAGGTTTTCCTCATCAAGGTACTCGGCTACTTTTTCAGATTGAAGAATGGAGGTAGTCCCAATCAGGACTGGCTGCCCTTTAGCATGGCGTTCCTTAACCTCTTTTGTCACCGCTGTATACTTCTGTTCCTTAGTTTCAAAAACCAAATCGGCTAAATCCTCACGAACAACAGGCTTATTTGTTGGGATTTGAATGACATCCATCCCATACACCTGGCGGAATTCACTTTCTTCGGTTTTGGCTGTACCCGTCATACCAGACATCAATGGATACATACGGAAATAGTTTTGAACCGTGATTGATGCCTGGGTTTTATTTTCATCGGTAACCTCAACGCCTTCTTTTGCCTCCAAAGCCTGGTGCAGGCCGTCAGACATTGTGCGGCCCTCCATGATCCGGCCGGTGAACATATCGACAAGCATGATTTTGCCATCCTTGACGATATAATCAACATCCAGTTCGAACATGACATGGGCACGGACTGCCTGGATCACATAGTGATAGAGCGTCTGGTGTTCAAGGTCATACAGATTATCAACGCCAAAAGCCTTCTCTACCTTATTAATGCCGGTATCGGTCAGACTCGTTGCTTTTGTTTCTTCATCAAATGAATAATCAACGTCTTTTACAAAACGCTTTGCCAGCCTAGCTGCAATAAAATGCAGGTCAGCGCTTGATTCCATTTTACCGGCGATGATCAATGGCGTTTTCGCTTCATCGATCAGCACACTGTCAATTTCATCAATAATCGCAAAATGGTACGGACGCTGTACACGCTGTGCGACGCTCGCGACCATATTGTCACGCAAGTAATCAAAGCCGAATTCGGTTCCGATTCCATATGTAATATCCGCCTGGTAAGCAGCCTGTTTTTCATCCGCCTGCATCATCGGGATATTCAATCCGACTGTCAGGCCAAGAAATTCATGGATTCTGCCAATTTGATTGCGGTCACGTGATGCAAGGTAATCATTGACGGTAATGACATGAACACCTTTGCCTTCAAGGGCCCTCAAATAACTAGGCAGGGAGGCGACTAGCGTTTTTCCCTCCCCAGTAGGCATTTCTGCGATACTTCCATCATTTAAAACAAGCCCGCCAATCAGCTGCACGTCATAATGGCGCATGCCAAGAATGCGTTTCGAAGCTTCACGGACAACAGCAAATGCTTCGACCTTGATGTCATCTACCGTTTTTCCATTCGCAAGCTGTTCCTTAAAGAAAAGCGTTTTGTTTTTCAGCTCATCATCAGTGAGCTTTTCAATCGTTGATTCCAATTGATTGATCTGCTCGACTAAATCCCTATATTTTTTTAGGCGCTTCTCATTCGAATCGCCAAATTTCTTCTTTAAAATCGACAGCATCCATTAACGCTCCCTTATCCAAATTCGTTTACTAGTATATCATTTATTTCCTTATAATAGTAGGTTTTGCCAGTGTGTCAAAATTTTCTATTAATCTAGGTAACCTTTT
>NZ_JBAVFI010000469.1:0-14710 GCF_049588175.1 Mesobacillus sp. | reverse complement strand
AAACATGCCTTTACGTAAGAGGATGAATGTAAAAGGAGTTGAGTTTGGATGCCCCTATGTCAATTAGCTTATGGCGATGTATTTTACGAGGATGCGGGAAATGGCCCCCCAATTATTTTTCTCCATCCGCCTGGAATGGGGAGGAAAGTATTCCGTTTCCAAATGCCATTGAGCGATAAGTACCGAGTGATTATACCTGACTTGAGCGGACATGGAGACTCGACTGCTCTATCGGATTCCGTAAGTATAAAAAACTACGCAAACGAAGTCCTTAATCTTATTACTTCATTAGGTGTTGAGAAAGTAGTTCTTTGCGGTTATTCCTCTGGAGGAAGCATCGCTCAAGAATTTGCATTGACATATCCTGGACGGACTGCAGCAGTAATCCTTTCAGGTGGATTTGCAAAGGTGGAATCGCCTGCTTTAAAATATGAACATTTATTGGGCATGTACTTTGTTAAAAATTCACCTAATATCCTGGCAAAGGTAATCGCGACTGCGCACACCCATGAAAAAGATTATCGCCTTGAATTGATCGATCATATGCTGAAAGCCAACCGCAGCACGTGGTTTCATTTTTATAATGAATCTCTGAACTACTCGTGCTTAGAGCGGCTGAAGGATTTATCTGTTCCTTTGCTGCTGATCTACGGGTCAAGGGATTTTATAAACCAGCATCTCCGGACTTATGAGAGGGAATTGTCCGAATTTAGGACTGCCTTTATCCAGAAAGTTTCACATCAGGTTCCGGTGAAAAAATGGCACGAATTTAACACCGAAGTATCCAATTTTTTGGATAACCTCAATTTGCAAAGATAAAACGCATTGGCTGGCTCCAAACGAGTTCTCTTTTGGGTTGCAAAATCACAAATAACATAGTGAAAAGCATGGTGATTAGCAATTAAATCATCATGCTTTTTCGATTCAGAATATTATCCGTGATAATTCAAAGTCGTTATAATTGGAATGACAATATCAGTTTAAAAGGATAGTTGTTGGAACTTTTGAAGGACTTTGATAAGAGAGGATCCGCTCTTATCAGTTAGATAGACGGAAAAATTTCGCTTAATTAGTAAATAGCATTGAAAATAGCTTAAATAAACGGAGAGATTCCGCCTATTGACTCGAAAAACATTAAATGGGGAATTTTGCTGGAGTATAACCGGAAAAACTCCCCTTATTTAGCCCGAAACGAGCTCTATTCGGGAATTAACAGGAAAATCTCCGCTTATTTTACTTTTAGGACTGGTATTTAAAGTCGAAGCTCTTGTTATGCATTAACAAGCATAGATGCAACCGAGTTCTCCCGGGTTCATCTAATTTATGTTTGAAAATAATTCCATTCTTATCAGATTTAACGAAGTATTAACAACCGTTTTAACATATCAACTAACAGCGTGAGAAGGAATATTATCACTTTGCTAATTGGTATGCTAATTTCAGTGTTTACTCTCAAAATTGTCATTAACCTTTTTATATCAACAAAAAACAGCATGGTAAATCATATGCGATTTAGCATGCTGTTTGTGTTGTTTTTTCACATTTTGCACTTCAAAAGAGAACGCATTGGCTGCTTTACGCTCCCTTATTATCAGGCTTTATTGCGATGAACGTTGCTAATGCAGCTGCGATGCTCAACGTTGTTAATAAAATGAAGATGATTTTACTTGAATTTTTCATAAGTAAGGCAATTACAGGAGGACCTGCTGCAACTCCAATAAATCTCATTGAACTATAAATCGATGTGATTGTTCCTCTTTCCTCTTTCTCGATACTTTCCGTTATGAGCGCATCTAAGGGAGGGAGACTTGCACCGATTCCAATTCCTGCAACCAGAAACATTGTAATGATGAACCAAAGCTCCTCAGAAAAGCTTAAAAGGGCAATGGCAATTCCTAATATCACTAAACTGCTGAATGTGATCCATTTCATCAAGACCATATTTTTTTTGATTTTCTTCCCTGTTATAAAGGAGGACAGGCAAAGTGCACCTAAGGGCAGTGCCAGCAGCAAACCTTTTCGCAGATCCTTGATTCCATATTTATTTTCCAGAATGTCCGAAAGGTAAAATAATACTCCGAAAAGTACAAACATAACAATAACACCAATAAAAAAGATGGCATAAAGCCAACGGCCATTTTCGGTAAATATAAGTTTGACTTTCTTTAAAAAGTCTTTAAAAGGCAAAGGTTTTTCTTTCTTTTTAGGGCTCGAAACCATAAAAGTCATCATGAGAATGGAAATTGCACAAAAAACTGGTATTGAGAAGAACGGAAGGAACCAGATAAACCCAGCCAGAAAGGAGCCTAAGACTGGACTTAGGACCTTCCCAAGTGTATTTGCTGTTTCTATTTCACCTAGCACGCCACTTACTTCATCATCATTTTTAAACATGTCACCTACCAGTGGCAAAACAATTGGAAATGCCCCTGCCGCACCTACACCCTGCAGCGCTCTGCCAATAAGAACGATCCAATAGCCGTCATTCATTTTCCATGCAGCCCATCCTGATATAAGACCGCCAATTCCAGTAATGATAAGACTCGGAATGATTACTTTTTTTCTGCCGATATGATCCGAAAGGTAGCCCGCAATTGGAATTAGAAAGATTGCTACAATGGAGTATACGGTTATGATTAAAGATGACTGAAAGGCGGAAATACCCATTTTACGTTCCATTTCTGGCAGTACGGGTATCAGCATTGAATTTCCAAGTGTCATGACTAATGGTATAGATGCGATTGAAATGATGGCCCACTTTTGGTTATTAACATTATCCTTTTTAGAGTCCTTTTCTTTCTTCCCCTGGATTCCTTCAGATTTAGGAAACAAGTTTTCAATATAATTCATGTCCGAAACCTGCCTTTTTTCAAACTATTTTTAGTGTGAGCTTTTGTGAGGAGAAAAACAGATGTTTTTTTATGGTAATCCCTAATAGTAAAATAAAGTGGAAAATAATAAAATGAGGGAAAGCCTAAGAGGGAGATGTAGGAAAATGGTGAAGATTTTATTTTTAAATGTAGGTTTGCCAGAAGTAAGGAACTGGAATGGTAAACAGGAACAGTCAGCAATCTCAAAAAAAGGCGTTTCTAAAGCATTCCTTTCTTTCGAGGCACTTCAAGGGGATGGAGTTGCAGCTACTGAATTTCATGGGGGACCAGACAGAGCGGTTTGTTTTTACCCTGTAGAGCATTATGCTCAGTGGTCACATGAATTTGGCAAGGACTTTAATGCTCCCTCTTTTGGCGAAAATATATCAGCTCCAGGAATGAAAGAAGCAGATGTATTTATTGGTGATATTTATCGTCTGGGTAACGCGACTGTCCAGATATCTCAAGGGAGAATCCCGTGCTCGAAAATTTCGAAAAACAACGATACCAATCAGCTATTGAAAAAGGTAGTCGAAACTTGTTATACAGGTTATTTCTTTAGGGTGCTTGAAGAAGGGATAGTTTATTCCGATTCAGAAATCACCCTGCTGGAGAGAAAGCAAAATAGCTTCTCCATTTTACGAGCAAATGAATTATTTTTTCATCAAAAAAACGATTATGAAGCCATTGTAAAACTCCTTGAAGTCAATGGATTGGCGGAGGATTGGAAACAAAATCTCCAAAAGTTGATAAGGCAGAAAAATTAAAAAATTTATTATTTTATTTGACATTTAGAATTTATCGTTTTATTATTTAAAACAATATAACGTATAGCGTTGACGAAGAGTAGTAACTGAAACGGGTACTTCAGAGAGCTGATGGATGGTGAGAATCAGCGTGGCTGTTACAGCGAATGGACTTCCGAGCTTCCAAACCGAACCCTTCGGGCAGTAGGCTTTGGCGAAATGGCCTTATCGTTACAAAAGGCAGGCATTAAGCATTCTATCATGCTCGATGCTGTTAAGCGAGCCGAATTTCGGCTAAACAAGGTGGCACCACGGGTCTCTCGTCCTTATTTTATATAAGGCGGGGGACCCTTTTTGTTTTGGCTCTTTTCTTTCTGGTCAATGCTTTTAGAATTTTGAGTTGAGAAGGTGCAGGAACACGATATTGTCGTAACAAAGATAATATTGATTTTATTAATGCTATAACAAAAAAAAGCTCTCTTTAGAATAACAGTGCTCCAATGAAGTAAGGAACTATTCAAAGAAGTACGAATCTAAATAAATTGTGTGAAAAAGTCTTTATTTCATGAAAAAACTAATGTGGAATAAGCTTTCTATAAGTTTTTGGAAAACTTAATATAATTAACTCGATGAGCAAGAAGAGTAAGCAGATGATTTTCGGTACAGAGAGCTGGGTATGGTGAGAACCGGCGCGAAGATCCCTGCCGAATGGCCTTGCGAGAGACAGCTTGAAATGCAGTAGGGCTGTCCGGGATTCCGCCGTTAAAAGGATAGGGTATACCGAAAATCCATATGATTTTCCTGTACCTGAAGAGAGGGAGCTTTTTCTGCTCCAATATGAGGTGGCACCGCGGTCCAATCGTAATCGTCCTCTATACAGCACAATATTTGTGCATGTATAGGGGACTTTTTTATTTTCAAAAGGAGGATTTCAATGAATGTTCAAACGCGAGAACTGCTGGTAGAAGAGCTTGAAGGAGATACAATGACGCCAATTTCCTTGTACCAAAGGATTTCCGGAAAGAAAAAGTTCCTATTAGAGAGCTCACATAAACATGAGGAATCCGGAAGGTTCTCATTCATAGGCAGTGACCCCGTTTACGAGCTGATAAACGCTAACGGGGAGACAATTGTCAAAAACGAGGAAAGCACTGTCCAGATAACAGGATGTTTTGCAGAAGCTCTACAGCAATATGTACCTAAAATTGAGAACGCACTGGATATCCCTTTTATTGGAGGCGGTGTTGGATTTATCGGCTATGATTTCATAAGGAATTATGAGGACATAGGGCTATTGCCGGAAGATACCGTTGGGATGCCTGATGCCCATCTTATGATCTTTGATCACATTATCGTATGCGACCATTTAAAACAAAAATTATATCTAATAGGCATTCCCATCCCCAATCAATCAACAGAAAATCTCGTTAAAAGGCTTAAAAAGCGAAAAGAGGAGATTCATACACCAGCAAAAACATCTTCTGACGGATATTTTTCCGTAACTGATTTCAAATTTTCCAAGTCAAGGGAAGAATTCACTGAATCGGTTGCAATGGCTAAGGAACTAATTGAAGCAGGTGAAATATTTCAGGTTGTATTATCACGTAGGCTGACTGCAAAAGCAGAAGGCGATCCTTTTACCTTTTACCGTAAATTACGGGTTAATAATCCATCGCCATATATGTATTTTCTAGACTTTGATGAATACGCAGTGGCGGGGTCTTCTCCTGAAAGCTTGGTGAAGTATCATTCAGGAACCATATTAACCAATCCAATTGCTGGCACGCGACCAAGAGGGATTTCGTTTGATGAAGATGAAATTTTAGAGTCTGAATTGCGAAGTGATGAGAAAGAGCAGGCCGAACACAAAATGCTTGTAGACCTTGCCAGGAATGACTTGGGGAGGGTATGCGAAATAGGCACCATAGAAATCAAAAAATTTATGGATGTCGAGAGATTTCAGTTTGTGATGCATCTCGTTTCAGAAGTGCGAGGTAAATTGCTTAACTCAGTCCATCCGATTGAAGCACTTGCCTCCTGTCTTCCCGCCGGAACTGTATCTGGCGCTCCGAAAATACGCGCTATGCAAATTATCAACAGACTGGAAAGAGAAAAAAGAGGAGTCTATTCAGGAGCGATAGGATATTTTTCTGCCTGTGGAAGCATGGACTTTGCCCTGGCAATCAGGACGATGGTTGTCAAGGATGGCAAGGGATATTTCCAGGCTGGGGCTGGTATCGTTTATGACTCTGATCCACAGAAAGAATTTGAAGAAACTAATCACAAATTAAAAGCTTTATTGGAGGCAGCGCATGATTCTGCTAATTGATAACTATGACTCTTTCACCTTTAATCTTTTTCAATATTTAAGTGAACTCGGCTCGGAAGTAACAACTGTAAGGAACGACAAAATATCACTAAACCAAATTGAGCAAATGGCTCCTGATGGTATTGTTCTTTCACCTGGTCCTGGGAGGCCAGAACAAGCTGGGATATGTGTGGAAGTCATAAGAAAATTTGCTCCGGAAATCCCCATTCTAGGTATTTGTCTCGGCCATCAGGCAATTGGATATGCATTTGGAGGCTCAGTTATAAAGGCGAATAAAATCATGCATGGCAAAGTATCAAAAATAAAACATAATGAATCCTTGCTGTTCAATTCACTGCATCAGCATATCGAGGTAATGAGATATCACTCACTGGTAATTGAACGTGAAACGTTGCCTGAGGATCTTGACGTTCTGGCAGAATCAATGGATGATCACGAAATTATGGCAATCAAGCATAAACGGTTTCCGCTGTTTGGGCTGCAATTCCATCCTGAATCTATAGGAACCAACAGCGGTAAACAAATTTTGAAGAATTTCCTGGAAGAAATCAGAAAGGGGAAAAAGGCATATGAAATTTTTTCTTGAGAAGTTACTTGAAAAAAAATCGCTAGAAGAAAAAGAAATGGAAGCTGCGGTTGAGGATTTTTTTACTAAAGACATAAGTGATAGTGAAATTGCCGCTTTTCTAACCGGGTTGAAGGCTAAAGGGGAAACTGCCGATGAGATCTCGGGACTTGTTAACGTAATCAGGAAACATTCAATAAATTTTACTAAGAAATATTCAGATGTCATTGATAACTGCGGGACTGGAGGCGATGGATCGAAAAGCTTCAATATCAGCACAACCTCAGCGTTTGTGATTGCCGGTGCAGGAATTACGGTTGCTAAACATGGAAATAGAAGTGTTTCGAGTAAAACAGGCAGCGCTGATGTACTGGAAGAGCTCGGAATCCGTCTTGACTTAGAAGCAGAGCTAACTGAAGAAATTTTAGAAGCAAACGGTATAGCGTTTCTTTTCGCTCCCCATGTCCATCCAAAACTAAGGCAAATTATGAAGGTGCGAAGAGAATTGAAAATCCCAACAATTTTCAATCTCATTGGACCGCTCACCAATCCAGTTGACCTTGATTATCAGATGCTTGGAATTTATAGAAGAGATTTGCTTGATCAATTTGCCCAAGTCCTTGACAACCTTGGCAGGAAGAGAGCTGTTGTTATTAATGGAGCAGGTCATATGGATGAAGCTTCGCTGGCAGGAGAAAACGAACTAGTCATATTAGCTGATGGGGAAATCAAAAGTTTGAAGCTTCATCCCGAGGAATTGGATATGCCAGTTTATGACAACACTCATATCCTCGGTGGAGATGCCAGGGATAATGCTGAAATTTTAACGAGTATTTTAAAAGGCAGAAAAGGCCCTCAGCGAGATACAGTGCTTTTGAATGCTGGAATTGGGATTTTCACAGCAGGCAAGGCTGATTCCATATTAGATGGAATTGCCATTGCGGCTGAAAGTATTGATTCGGGGAGAGCGCTGTCAAAGCTTGAGAATTTAAAAGCGCTAAGTACCAGAACAAGAAAGGCGGTGGGATAATGGAAGGCACAATTCTTGAAATCATTATCAAACGAAAAAGATTTGAAATAGAAAATCTTAAAACAACCAAGTTAGATTTGAAACAACCATGTTTTAAACCACGATCGCTAATAGACAGATTAAGATTCAGCGATAATGTAGCCATCATTTCTGAATTCAAAAGAGCCTCACCTTCAAAAGGTGACATTAATCTTCAGCTAAAGCCAGCAGAGCAAGCAAAGCTTTATGTGGAAGCTGGTGCCTCGGCAATATCTGTTTTAACGGATGAAATCGGCTTTAAAGGAACGTTTTCCGATCTTGAAAAAGTACGTGAAACAGTAGATATTCCGATACTGTGCAAGGATTTTATCATCGACAAGTTTCAAATTGATCTAGCCAGGTTTTCTGGTGCAGATGTGATACTGCTGATAGCAGCAGTTCTCAGTAAAGAAGAATTGGCTCTGCTCCATGGGTATGCATTATCTCTAGGTTTGGAGTGTCTTGTTGAAATTCATGATGAAAAAGACCTTGAAAAAGCGAAAGAAATTAAGGCGCCACTTATTGGTATAAACAATCGTGATTTGAAAACCTTTCAAGTTAATCTTGATGCAACAATGAAACTGGGACCACTTGTTAAGAATTCGGGTGCAATGCTAATTAGTGAGAGTGGCATGAAAACAAGGGAAGATGTTCAAACAGCCGCATTAGCGGGTGCGAACGGAGTATTGGTTGGCGAGACATTCATGAAATCACTCGATATTGAGCGGACTTTTATGGAATTCAAGGTTCCTATCGGAGGCTATTGATATGAAGGTGAAGATTTGCGGGATTAAAAGTCTGGAAGCAGCTAAATATGCTGTAGAACAAGGAGCGGATGCTATAGGGTTCGTTTTCGCGAAAAGTAAAAGAAAAATTACTTCAATGGGGGCGAGGGAAATAATTAATGAGCTTCCGGCAGCTGTCTGGAAAGTAGGAGTCTTTGTGAATGAAGACGCAGAAACAATTTTGCAAACAGCAAAGACAGCAGGTCTGACTCACATTCAGCTTCACGGTGATGAGAAAATGGAGCCTTATAAAAAAATTGATATCCCGATTATAAGATCTGTTTCAGTTTCATCAGGCGAGGATTTAACAAGGATTAAAACATTAAAGACAGAGTTTGTGCTGCTGGACAGCCCGCCTGAAAAATTTTATGGAGGAAATGGCATGAGCTTCGATTGGGATCTTGCTGAGGGGATAGGAGCGTCCCGACAGAATGTAATCCTTGCAGGGGGCCTTAATGCAGATAATGTTCAAGCAGCGATTAATAAAATCCAGCCTTTTATGGTCGATGTAAGCAGTGGTGTTGAAACGGATGGGCAAAAAGATTTGTTAAAAATTAGAGAATTTATATATAAAGCAAAACGAATAGAGGAGGAATAAGGAATGGAGACAAGCACGTATAGAATGCCAGATGAAAAAGGTCATTTTGGAAAATATGGTGGAAGATTTGTTCCTGAGACGCTGATGCATGCGGTGTTAGAACTTGAAGAGGAATATCATCGTGCAAAAGAAGATGAGAGTTTTCGTGACGAATTGAATCTGTTAATGAGAGATTATGTTGGAAGGGAGACTCCGCTATTTTTTGCAGAAAACCTCACCAGACATGCTGGAGGGGCAAAAATCTATCTGAAAAGAGAAGACTTGAACCATACAGGAGCCCATAAGATTAATAACACCGTTGGTCAGGCACTTTTAGCTGTAAGAATGGGCAAGAGAAAAATTGTCGCTGAAACAGGAGCTGGACAGCATGGGGTAGCGACTGCGACAGTCTGTGCATTGATGAATCTGGAATGTGTGATTTTCATGGGGAAAGAGGATATTAAGCGTCAGCAGCTAAACGTTTTTAGGATGGAGCTGCTTGGGGCCAAAGTTGTCAGCGTGGACGCTGGCAGCGGTACTTTGAAGGATGCGGTGAATGAAGCGCTGCGCTATTGGGTGTCGAACGTCCGGGACACCCATTACATCCTTGGTTCTGTGATGGGTCCGCATCCATACCCGATGATGGTTCGTGACTTTCAGAGTGTAATTGGAAGAGAAACAAGGGAGCAGTTTTTGGAGCGTGAAGGGAAACTGCCGGATGCATTGGTCGCATGTATTGGCGGTGGAAGTAATTCGATTGGGATGTTTTATCCTTTCTTAAAAGATGAATCAGTCAGCATTTTTGGTGTTGAGGCAGCTGGATTGGGATTGACTACTGAAAAACACGCTGCCTCCCTAGCAAAAGGAAATCCTGGTGTACTGCATGGTGCTATGATGTATCTTTTGCAGGATGAAGATGGACAAATACAGGAAGCCCACTCGATATCGGCTGGTTTGGATTATCCAGGAATAGGACCGGAACATAGCTATTTGCATGATATAAACAGAGTCAAGTACGAGGCTGTAACAGATGAAGAAGCTCTTATGGCATTCAAACTTTTATCTAAACTGGAAGGAATCATTCCTGCCCTTGAAAGTGCGCATGCTGTGGCATACGCTGTGAAGCTCGCGGGTGATATGAACGAAAATGAGAACGTAGTTGTATGTTTGTCAGGCCGCGGTGACAAAGATGTTCATACTATTAAAGATCGAACAGGAGGAGCGAGTAATGAATCACATTCAAACAGCGCTTACTATTAAAGAGAAAAAAGTATTTGTACCTTATATAATGGCGGGCGATGGGGGCCTGGAAAGCCTAAAGGGAAAATTGTTGTTTTTACAGGATAGCAGGGCAGATGCGATTGAAATAGGCATTCCTTTTTCTGACCCTGTTGCGGATGGGCCGACAATCCAAAGAGCAGGCATCCGTGCATTGAAGGAAGGAACGACATTAAAGAAAGTCCTGAATGCTCTTAAAGAATATAAGGATGATGTAAGTGTTCCTCTCATCCTGATGACCTATTTAAATCCTCTCATCGCTTATGGCTATGAACAATTTGCCGAAGATGCTCAAAAAGCAGGTGTAGCAGGCTGTATTATTCCTGATCTGCCGATTGAAGAAGAAGCATTGATTGTGCCCCATCTGGAGAAAGAAAATCTCACCCTTATTAGATTGGTGACCTTGACTACACCAGTAGAAAGAATAAGGGAAATTGCTGGAAAGTCTGCAGGATTTATATATGCTGTTACAGTGACAGGAACTACCGGTACAAGGAATGAATTCAGCAATGATCTTGCTGGATTCCTAAAAACAGTTAAAAGCCTAAGTTCTGTTCCTGTTCTGGCGGGATTCGGAGTATCTAATAAAGAACAGATACAAGAAGTGTGCAAGCATTGCGATGGGGTAATCGTTGGCAGTAAAGTGATTGATCTTTTTGAACAAGGGAAATATGAAGAAATTCAAAATTTAATCCATTCTGCTGAAATAGTGAATATATAAGAAAAGCGCAAGCGCCTTGTAAAAGGAACGGCGACTAACTACGCCACGTCCTGTGGCAACGTCGGCACTAGGACGTCCTGTCCGCCGAAGGGCCGACCGGTGAAGTCGTTCTTTGACTTCATTGGCAGGAACGAAGCGTCTCGAGGAGTTAGGAGCCGCAGCCAGACATGCGACTCGAGGGGCTAGGCGCTGGAGCTGGACATTTCTCGAAGTGAATTTTATGCTTTCCTATCTCTTAAAAAACGATAGCCGCTGTCAGTGGACAGCGGCTATTCCTTGTCCTTTTCTGCTGTAACACATACTGTGAGGACAGGTCTAACTTTTTTATAAGAAACTACAGGATCCCTGAAACCCGATTGAAGCAAGTCCTGCTTGATTTTCTCACCAAGCTGTCTAGCGGTATCATCTGTTGAACCTTCTTCTCTAGGTTGGACCGTGATCACGATTTTCCCGCCCTTATCAATTAAGGTATGAATGTGCTTTAAAGATTGAAGAGGCTGATCCCATAATGGATAGTTATTAACAGAGAGTACTTTGGTGTAGTGGTGTCCCGGCTGGAAATTGACTACATTACCAGCTGCAAGATACACCTTGCCAGTTTGGATCCATTTCTGGTTTCTTTTAGATGCTTCCTGGAGCATCTTTTCTGATAGATCAATGCCATCTATCTCGACTAATGGGTAATCTGTTATCATTGTTTTGATTCCGTATCCTGGACCGTAACCAATCTCGAGAATACGGTCTTTTTTTTGAATCTGCAGCTTCTTAATGCTCCATTTATTTATTTTGCGGTTCTCAAAGTACATGATTGTTCCTGCAAGCTTTCCAAGTAAGCCTTTAGGTTTTTCAAATTGCTTCGCCATTGAATCAATCATTGTGTACACTCCTGTATGATTAGTATCATGATTTTTTCCATTCTATATTTGGCTAAAAGTTTACAGTAGCTTATATATTTTAACCAAATGTTTGGTTACTCTGAAAATAAAGATGTCTGTAATACTAATTCACATCCCTCATGGTGAAAATTTTCTGCATGAATGCCCAGTGAGAAAATTAACAGTTAAGGTTAACAGAGCCAATTGTTTCAGAATTTGAATGAAGGGCTTTTTCAAAAACAGCCTTTAACATCTATACCTTTTTTACTTATTTTAAAACCTTTGTTGTTTGCCCTTTTCCTCCCTTGTAAAGGAAATAAAACTGAATTTTTTTGTGGGAATATTCAGTTATTATAAAAATTATTTCTCGGGAAAGCGCAGGAAAAGACAAGATAAAACAAGTTGCTGTCGTTTTCCGCAAACCCTGGCCTTTTTTGTCAAAACTCTGTTAAGCTAGTCTGTTAATTCCCACTAAGATGTTCATTTTTCGAGATGTGGTCATATTAACTATCCTAGGCGCAGTGCGCTAGGGCGGTGCTCTCGAGAACAATTCAAGAGGTAAAAACCTGTATTGAGTTGTTTTGATGAAGCTCAAGAGAACAGCAGCTGGTTTTATTGTTATAGCAGGGAGGAATATTTTATTGAACAGTAAGATTTGTTACAGTAAAAAAGTGTGATTGCTGTATATACTTTATTTATAGGAAATCGGAAATAAACAAGAGGAATTTTTGGGAGATGAAGTGACGAAATATTTAGTTTTTAGCACTTTGTTCATAAAGGAAGATGAACGTGATGAAAATGTATAAAGCGATTCTCGATATTTTAGTAAAGAAGGGGACTGCAACAATTCCAGTTATTTGCAAGGAAATGAGTGAACAGGCAACAAGTTACTTTCGCAAAGACGAGCAAGTTGTTGAGCAGGCATATATAAAATCGCTGATAAGTAAAAATAAAGAGTTATTTTCGCTGAAAGATGGCATCGTATCAATAAGACCTGAACGTGAGCCTGTAATGCTGTCAGTCGTACTGTATGGATATCCGGGTCCCGAGCGGAGATTAAAAGTAGATTTTAAAAAGAATCGTTTTACGTATTTTGAATGGTATTTGGATTCCAAGGCCCGAGGTTCATTTAATGCACCCGTGCCAGGAAGTGTGGAGTACTTCAAGCAGCAGCTATACTCATTTAATTGTTGGGAATGGCAGGACGATTACCAGGCAGAGGGTATCATTGTTGATGGAACAACTTGGTCTGTCAAACTTGAAACTAGGGGAGAAAAGTTTGATAGTGGCGGAATTGATTGTTTCCCAAAGGAATGGAAAGACTTCTGCCGTGCGATCAGCACTTTGATTGGCAGGGAGTTCCTGTGTTGACCACATGCTTGATGTTATGTGGTCTTTTTTTAATTCTGCCTCAAATATGGTAGGATAAAGAGAATACAAGTTAATAAGAGTGAAAATCTGGCCTCTTTTAGATAAAATAGTAAGATGGCGGTTTTCACTTTTCGACCATGGAGGTCAAGCGGAAAAATGAAGGACATATCAGTACAAGAATTAATAAACTCGAATCAATATATCCCAGTAGATGTCAGGGCACCGATTGAACACCATGAATCAGCTATTCCTGGTTCGGTTAATATTCCATTGTTTTCCAATGAAGAAAGAAAAGAAATAGGAACGATATATAAACAATTAGGGGAAGAAGCTGCAAAGTGGCGAGCAATGGAAATCGTTTCACCGAAACTGCCCCAATTGCTAAGTGATATAAAAGATCTTAAGAAAACAGGGGCAGAACCTGTGATTCATTGCTGGAGAGGCGGGATGAGAAGCCGGTCTGTTGCTTCATTCTTGGAATACGCGGGGATTCCCTCAGTCCGTCTTGAGGGCGGATACAAAGCTTATAGAGAATATATTTTAGAACAAACCCCAAAGTTGCTCCCGGAAAAAGCAGTTGTTTTGCATGGCATGACTGGAACAGGAAAAACGGAAATTTTACACGCTCTACAGATAAAAGGCTTTCCAGTAGTTGATTTGGAAAAAATGGCTAATCACCGTGGTTCAATTTTTGGGATGATTGGCATGGGAGAGGGCCATAATCAAAAGACATTCGATGCGCTTCTGTTCGATCGGCTAAATGAACTAAAAGGCTCAAAATATTTTATCATTGAGGCAGAAAGCAAAAGAATCGGCCGTGCCGCCCAGCCGGATGAACTTCTGGAAAAAAAGGTGAATGGAATCCACTTCCTGATCAAGAGTTCGATCCCAAAAAGAGTCGAACGGATCTTTAATGAGTATGTATTGCCATTCAAGGAACAGGAATGGTTTGATAACGAAGTGAATGAAAAAGTATCAAAACTAATTAAGAGAATTAAGAAACAGGATATTGCTGCCTCACTAGAATATGCGCTAAATAATCGTGAATATAAGGTTTTAATAGAAATTCTGCTTGTTCACTACTATGACCCTAGATATGAACATGCGCTGCTGGAATATAATGGGCCATTTATAGAACTTGATGGGGACGATCCAGCTGCAATAGCAGATCTCGAAAAAACCTTGCGAATTCGATTTTCGGATTCGAGAGCGGTTTAGAATTATCAAAAAAAGGTTATGTAAAAGGGAGAGCGTTTAAAAATGCTTTCCCTTTATTTATGTCTTTCACCACTTAAAATTTCGAGTATTCAATATTCAATATATGTTTATGGGAGAGAATTACGAAATAGGAGGAGGAAGCATGAGCGAAACAAAGAATTGCTATCACCGTTTTTCACTTCATGAAGAGAATGTTGGTTTCACTACAAACGACGGGGTTGATCTTTTCAATGCTGGAACTAGATTTCAAAAATGCATAACATGCGGTCATATGGAATTGCCTGTGGATTCAAGCGATATGATTGAAGCAAACCAAATTGAAAAACG